>JBHEMA010000284.1:0-13856 GCA_046262795.1 Candidatus Dormibacteria bacterium
CAGCCGCTGGATGGCGGCGACGCTCGACGCGTTGGAGATCGGGCGTGCGGACGTGATCGGTCACAGCATGGGCGGTCGCGCCGCCATCGAGTTCGGGTTGCGCTATCGCGAGCGGGTCGACCGCTTGGTGCTGATGTGCCCGTCGCTCGCATGGCGCCGCAATCGCGAGTGGGCGTCGCTGCTGCGCTTCGTCCGACCTGAGCTGGGCGTGCTCCAGATAACGCCACGCAGCGTCGTGGAGCGCATCCTCAACCGGATTCTTCCGGAGGCCGCCAGCGGCTGGGCCGCCGCCGGGAAGGACGAGTTCCTGCGTGCGTATCTGACGCCGGCGGGACGCGCAGCGTTCTACGCCGCGGCACGCCAGATCTACCTCGAAGCCCCCGACGGCAACGACGGGTTCTGGACGCGTTTGCAGCAGCTGTCGCCACCGTCGCTGTGGATCTGGGGACGCCGCGACGGGCTCGTGCCGAGGGCCTTTCAGCGTCATGTCGCCGCCGTCGTCCGCAACGCGCGACACACCACCATCGACTGCGGCCACGTGCCACAGCTCGAGCGGCCACGAGACACGCATTCGGCGATCGCTCGCTTCCTGAGTTGACGCGGGCGGAACACTCCGCCTTAGATGGTCCGATGCCCGGCGAGAACGGTCCGTCGTTACTCTCTCGAATCGGCCTGTCGGTGGCGCAGGCCGTGCAGCAGCGGTTGCCGCGCATGGATCTCGACGAGCGCGACCCCGACTACATCAGAGAGAACCTGCCCTTCCTCTGGATGCTCTCGAGCCTGTACTTCCGCGCCGACGTGCGCGGTCTCGAGCACATCCCTGAAGACGGCCCGGTGCTCCTGGTGGGCAACCATTCGGGCGGCAACATGATCGTTGACACCTTCGTGTTCACGCTTGCGTTCAGCACGCGCTTCGGAGTGGAGCGGCGCTTCCACCAGCTGGCGCACAACCTGGTGTTGTTGCTCGGCCAGTACTTCCCGTGGGTGCCAGACCTGCGCAAGTTCGGCACGATTTCGGCGTCGCACGAAAACGCCGAGCGTGCGCTGCACGCCGGTGGCGCCGTCCTCGTCTATCCGGGCGGTGATTACGAGACGCATCGGCCGTCGTGGGAGTCGGCGAAGGTCGATTTCGCAGGGCGCAAGGGTTTCATCCGTCTCGCGCTGCGCAACAACGTGCCCATCGTGCCCATCGTGTCGATCGGTGGCCAGGAGACTGCACTCTTTCTGTCGCGCGGCGAGTGGCTTGCGCAAATGCTCCAGCTGGACCGCATGTTCCGTTTGAAGGTGCTGCCGATCTCGCTCGCGCTGCCCTGGGGACTCAACGTGAGCGACATGCTGACCCACATTCCGCTACCGGCGAAGCTCACCATCGAGGCGCTTCCCGCGATCGATCTGCACGATCAGTTCGGTGAACGTCCCGACGTCAATGCCGTGTATGACCACATCGTCGATAGCATGCAGGACACGCTCACGCGTCTTGCTTCGGAGCGGCGCTTCCCGGTGATCGGCTGACGATGCGCATCGACGAATCGATCACCATCAACGCGGTGCCGAGCTGCGTATGGGAGCACGTCGCAGATCCCAGCGGCTACGCGGAGTGGATGGAGGGCGTGACGCGCTTCGATCCTGCTGACGCGCGCCGCGCGCCTGCTCGTGGTGCGCGCTACGCGATGCTGATGAAGGTGGGTTCGGTCGAGGTCGGCGGTGTCGTCGAGATCACCGAGTTCGAGGTTTGCAAGGATCTTGCCTGGCACAGCGTGTCGGGGCTCGACCAACGAGGACGAATCCGGCTTCGCGAGATCCAGCGTGGATGCACGCGTGCCACGCTGCGGCTCTCATACCAGACGCCTGGCGGCGTCTGGGGCCTCATCGCCGACCGCCTGTCGGGCGTTGCAGTGCGCCGCAGCGTCGTCCAGACACTCGAGACGTTGCGTGAGCGCTGCGTTCCGGATACGGAAGCGGGTGAGAGCCGGCGTCCCGATCCCGTTGCATTCCTGAGGAGCCAGCTCATGGCGGCGCGCGTGCTCGCGGACGCGGGTGTCTTGCGGCCGTCTCGGCCTGACCGCCTCGTCGCCGCGGCGCTGGCGCTACAGCGCTGGGGCCTGACCATCCCGGGTGGCTTCATCGCGTCGGCGTCGCGGTATCCGGAAGCGGTTGCCGTGATCGACGACCACGAGCAGGTGACGTTTGCCGAGCTCGATCGCCGGAGCAACGCAATCGCCAATGGGCTGTACGGCATCGGCATTCGCGAAGGCGATCGCGTTGGTCTGCTCTGCCGCAACCATGCCCGCTTCGCCGAATCGCTCATCGCGTTGAGCAAGCTGGGCGCCGACGTGCTCTTGCTCAACACCGGTCTTGCGGCACCAGAGCTGCGTGACGTGCTGCACCGTGAAGCAGCTGACGCGGTCATCCATGATGGTGAGTTCACGCAAACCATTGGCGATGCGGTTGCACGAAAGCGTCGCATCGTGGCGTGGACAGAGACGGGCCGCACCAATGCGACGACATTGCTGAAGCTGCGCGATACCGCCGACTCGTCGGAACCGCGCCCGCCGGAGCGTCCCAGCAAGATCACCATCCTGACGTCAGGCACAACCGGTGCACCCAAGGGCGCGTCACGATCGCAGCCGAACAGCGCCGATCCCATTGTCGGCATCCTGTCGCGCATTCCGCTCCGCTCCGGAGGCACGACGCTTATGGCCGCGCCGCTGTTTCACGCGTGGGGCCTGGCGCACCTGGGGTTGGCGATCGTGTTGTCGTCGACACTTGTGTTGCAGCGCCGGTTCGATCCCGAGGAGACGCTCGCGGCGGTCCAGAGAGAGCAGGCCGATGCGCTCATCGCGATTCCGGTCATGCTGCATCGAATCCTGGAGTTACCCAAGCGCGTGCGCAGCCGCTACGACACGTCATCGCTGCGCGTGGTGGCGGTCAGCGGGTCAGCCCTTCCGGTGCAGCTGGCGGATGCGTTCATGGGCGAATACGGCGACATCCTCTACAACCTCTACGGCTCGACGGAGGTCGCCGCCGCGGCGATCGCCACGCCCGAGGACATGCGTGAGGCACCCGGCACCGTCGGGCGCCCGCCGTTCGGCACCGTGGTGCGGCTCCTCGACGAACGGGGGCATGACGTCTCCTCAGGCGGCACCGGCCGCATCTTCGTCGGCAACGACCTGCTTTTCGAGGGGTACACGCAGGGCGAGTCGGGCACGAGCGTAGACGGGCTCGTGAGCACGGGTGACATGGGGTGCTTCGACGATGAGGGACGGCTCTTCATCGTCGGCCGCAGCGACGACATGATCGTGTCGGGCGGCGAGAATGTGTACCCACGCGAGATCGAAGAGCTGCTGTTGCAGCATCCCGGAGTTAACGATGTCGCCGTCGTCGGCGTGTCGGATGACGAATGGGGTCAGCGACTCAGTGCCTTCGTGGTTCGTCGTGGCCGGCTTTCCGAAGGTGAGGTGAAGCGGCACGTCCGCGCTCACCTTGCGCGCTACAAAGTGCCGCGCGACGTGCAGTTCGTCGACCAGATACCGCGCTCGGCGACGGGTAAGGTGGTCAAGGCGGAACTGGCCAGGACGCCGAGCTAAGCGACGAACTCCTCTTCGGGCAGCAGACCGTGCTGCATGGCAAAGAGGCTCGCCGTGGCGCGCGTCGACGCGTCGATCTTCACGTAGATGTGCTCGATGTGGTTGCCCGCCGTCTTCGGCGAGATGAACAACCGCTCGGCGATCTCCTTGTTGGACAGTCCGCGGGCGAGCAGGCGAAGCACTTCAACCTCGCGAGTGGTGAGTCCGGCCGGTCCCTCGCGACGGCGTTGCACACGGTGCCCGGCGGCGCCGAGCACCGCTTCGACGGCATCGCCGTCGAGATGACGCTGCTTCACCTCGCTGCGCATCACAGCGGCGGCGTCGGTTGCAGACAACGCCTCGCGGTGTGGGCGCGGCTCACGCAACGCCTGGTACGTGTCCGCCGCCGCGACAAGACGTGCCGGCTGTGAGATCGCCGCACCCGACAGGCCCCGTGGATAGCCCGAGCCGTCGAGACGCTCTCGATGCTGCACCGCGATCGCGCCGAGCGGCGCCAGCGCCGACGACTGATGCAGCATGCGCTCCGTGAGGTACGGGTACAGTCGGACCCGTTCCCACTCGCCCGCGCCGAGCGGGCCACGTTTGTCCCAGATCGCGTTGGACACGCCAAGGCGCCCGAAATCGTGCACGAACGCGGCGCGGCGCAGTTGCGCGACGTCGCGCGACGACAGGCCGAGCTGCCGCGCAGCCGCACTGGCGATGTCGGCGACGGCACGCGAATGGCCGAGCGTGTATGGCGACTTGACGTCGACGAAGGAAGCGATTGCTACGAGCGCCTGCTCCAGGCGCTCACCTTCGAGTACAACGGCAAGCGACGGTTCCGCCGCTACGACGGCATTCCAGGTCGACACGGTGTCGAGGTTGTCGAGGATGTCGTCGCCATATTTCCAGACGAGTGCGCCGAGCTTGGGATCGAACTGCTTGCCCGCGCGCTGACGCGCCAAGGTGCGTGCCGCGTCGACGCCGCCCATTCGATGCGCGACCTCGACGAATTCGGCGAGCATCGCGAGGCGAGCCGCAAGCGGTACGTCCGCGCCTTTGCGCTCGCCTGGCCAACCGCGACCGTCCCATTGTTCGTACGCACAACCGAGCGCGGTGCGCACTTCCTCCGACAACCCGAGTTGCTCGGCAAGCATGCGCGCCCGTGCAGCGTGTTGCTCGATCATGCCGTCCATCTCACGGTGGCCTGAGAAGAGGAACTCGAGCCCGACCCGGAATCGGTGGAGGGGCGGGTTGCCCGCGCCGACGAGGCGAAGGCCCGCCATCGCGCCTCGAACGCTGCGCAACTCGTACTCGTACTTGTCCGACTTCAGCTTGAGATCGTCGCCGAACCACTTCGCCTGCTCATGGGCGTCGGAATGGCAGCCGACGTTGACGAGCAGCGCGGTGTAGTAAACGCCGGCTCTCGAGCGCTCGTCGGGCCCGATGCGCTCGGCCAGCCGCAGCGCGATGAGGCATTGGCGCAGCACGTGCTCCATGGGCTGCCCGAAGCCCAGGTCGACGCCGAGCGACAGGGCCGCCACGAGCTCGGCAAGGCGGATACGCGGCTCTTCTCCCTCCTGCGTCGTCACGCCGCTGAATGTAACCGAGCCATGGCGCAAAGATGAGGCGAACACCTCACGAAGCGGCGTCCCGCTTCTCCATAGGCTGGCCTCAGTTGTTCCAACCGCACCTGGAGGAAGTTCAGATGCCGACGATGTCCAAGCAGACGGCCAAGTACAACGACGAGGGCCCTGGGGTCGAATGGGTGCAGGACCTCGCCGACCAGCGCGTCAGCATCGTTGAGGTGAAGGAGGATGCCGACCTCACGCCGCTGCTGCAGGGTTTGCCCAACGATCAGTGCCAGTGTCCGCACTCCGGGTACGTGTTCAAGGGCGAGATCTGGTGGCGGTACGGTGATCGCCTCGAGGTGGTGAAGGCGGGTGAGGCGTACCACGCCCCGCCTGGTCACACAAGTGGAGCCAAGGCAGGGTCCGAGTTCCTCGTCATCAGTCCGGCCAATCAGATGGACAAGCTCGAGGCGCACATGGCGAAGCGCGCGCAGGAGCTTGGGGCGACGCCATAGCGCGAATCAGCGTGCCGAGGTGGAGGCGTCCAGATGTCGCTGCCGCTATGGCGAAGCAGGTTGCTCTTGGTAGAAGCTCTGGCCCGGATGCCGTAGCGATGCGGGGAACTCTTGCAGAAGCCAGGAGTTGCCGTCGGGATCGCTGAACCCCGCGTACTTCACGCCATTGAAGTCGGTCACCTCGCTGATGTCGACGCCACGAAGGACAAGCGCGGCGCGGGCTGCGTCGATGTCAGCAACCACGAGGTGGAGTCCTTTGATCGTGCCCGGCGGGATCGCCGAGATCTCCTGCATCCCCGTACCGAACACGATGCTGCAGCTGGAGCCCGGCGGCGTGAACTGGATCACGCGCATACCAGGCGCCGGTTGCACGTCGACGTTGAGCGTGAAGCCAGAGTTCTCGTAGAAGTTCTTCGCCCGGTCGACATCGGACACACCGATCGGGACGAGCTCGAGCCGCATCTCCGGTTGTTCCATGGGGCGCACCCTACATGGGATCGAGTGTGGAGCGTCAACCGAAACCGGTCTCAAGCATCAAGCGAGTTGTACCGTGGCTGGGGTGTGAGACTTCGGTTGAAGCTTGACACAGGAGCTTCGCCTGATCCTTGACACTCCCTCGGTGGCCATCTGGGCCGTGGGGAGGTTCCCGCGGCGTTCTTCTTGCGAATTTCACCACTCCCAGTTCGAGCCACGGTCTTGAGCAGTTCGTTGCCGATCCAGAACTGCAGGAGCTTGTCGCTGACGAGGACATTGCACGGGCTGCCGCCGAAGTTCTTGCCGACGCTCACCTGCTGCCAGCCAACCGAGACGACGCCATTGCGTGACACCGAGCGGGTCACCCACTGCTCGCCGCTTCGCTCCGGCGTTGGACGCGGCGCGCGGTCGATGTCACCCATCTGAAACCGGCTCGCGGGAGTCGCGTCGCTCAGCGATTGGTGGGGTCGGGGGGTGTTGTAATGGACGACCCACTCGTCGAGCGCCTGCTGTGCCAGCTTCAGGCTGCGAAACACCTGGCGGGTGTCGAACTCAAGGCGCAGGGTGCGATGAAAGCGCTCGATTTTGCCGGTGGTCGTGGGTGACGCCCGCCGCGTGAGCAGATGCTCAATGCCGTGCTCGCGGCAGATGCGGTCGAAGAGCACCTCCACCGGTGGCAGCGCGTACTTGCCGGTGAAGACCTTGCCGTTGTCGGTGAGCACCTGCTCAGGAACGCCAAACCGGCGCAGCGCGCCAGAGAAGCCATCACAGACGAGCTGCGTCCGTTCTCGAGGCATGAGCTGCGCCGAGATGCAGAAGCGAGAGTGGTCATCAATGCCAGTCAACGCTTTAGCGGTCGTGCCGTCGGCCAACAGGAACCCACCAACGACGTCCAGCTGCCACAGCTCCATGGGACCGCCTCGTTCCCACCGCTTCCACTGCTCGACCCGTCTTCGGCTGCGGATCGGCGCAATGAGCCCGGCTCGGAGCAGGCAGCGGTACACCGCAGACTTGGAGGGCAGCGGTGACACGTTGCGCCGGGCCAACTCCAGCACCAGGCTGCGTGGTCCCCAAAACGGTTTCCAACGCCGCAGCTCGAGCACCATCGCTTCGAGCTCGCTGGACATCTGATGCGGGCACCGCACCGGGCGATGCGATCCATCGCCCAACCGCTCGAGCCCACCCGCTTCATATCGAGCGAGCCACGTGTGCAATGTCTGCCGGCTCACCCGCCACTCCGCGGCCACTTCCGTGACTGACTTGCCGTCGGCAATGACCGAGTGGATTGCCTGGTACCGCTGTTCCGTCACGCTGAGGTCCCTCATCCGAGGGAGTGTCAAGCGTCAACCGAAACCGGTGTCAAGCATCAACCGAAACTCTGTCAAGGATCAGCCGGATCAATACAGTACCGTGGCTGGGGTGTGAGACTTCGGTTGATGCGTCACGATTGAGCTTCGGGTGATGTGTCTCACTTTGGTCCCCGTTCGTGGCGTCTCGGTGCGGTCCCGAGCGCGTTCTTGTTGCGAATTTCACCACGGCTGGAGCGAGCCACCGTCTTGAGGAGTTCATTGCCGACCCAAAACTGCAGGAGGCCGTCGGTGACGAGGACGTTGCAGGGGCTGCCGCCATGGTGCTTGCCCACGCTGACCTGCTGATACCCGACACAGACGACGCCGCAACGAGAGACGGTTCGCGTCACCCATTGCTCTCCGGTTCGATCGGGAATCGGCCGCGGCCCTCGCGCCGGCGCGCTGGCATGGAAGCGAGCCGCCGGTGTCGCATCGCCGAGCGATTGATGTGGGCGCTCGTTGTTGTAGTACACCACCCACTCATCCAGCGCCTGCTGCGCCACCTTGAGGCTGCGGAAGACCTGGCGGGTGTCGAACTCGAGACGCATGGTGCGATGGAACCGCTCGATCTTGCCGGTCGTCGTCGGTGAACGCGGTTGCGTCAGCAGGTGCTCAACGCCGTTCTCGCGGCAGATCCGGTCGAAGAGCACCTCCACGGGCGGTTGACAGAACTTGCCCGTGAAGACTTTGCCGTTGTCGGTCAAGACCTGCTGCGGCACGCCGTACGCGCGTAACGCCGCGCTGAAGCCGTCACAGACGAGCTGGGTGCGCTCACGCGGCATCACGCGCACCGACACGCAGTAGCGCGAGTGGTCGTCGACGCCCGTCAGCACTTTGGCGGTCGTGCCGTCGCCGAGCAGCACACCGCCGACCACGTCCATCTGCCACAACTCCATCGGCTCGCCTCGCTCCCAGCGCTTCCAGTGGTCGACGTTGCGATGTCGTTGCGCCGGGTCGATCACACCGGCGCGCACCAAGCAGCGATACACGGCCGATTCCGACGGCAACGACTTCACCTTGCGCCGGGCGAGTTCCAGCACCAACCGGCGTGCACCCCAGTACGGCCGCCAGCGGCGCAGCTCGAGCACCTGCGCTTCCACCTCGGCGCTCAGTTGGTGCGGGCATCGCTGCGGCCGATGCGAGCCGTCGCGAAGACCATCGAGGCCCTCGGCCTCGTACCGCCCCAGCCAGCGATGGACCGTCCGTCGATCGACGTGCCACTGCGCAGCGACGTCGCACACCGTTCGGCCTTCACTGATGACTCCCAGAACTGCTTGGTACCGCTGTTCAGCCACGCTCAATTGCCTCATGCCGGTGACTGTGACGAATCACCCGAAGTCGCTGAGACACATCACCCGAAGGCCTGCGACGCATCACCCGAAGGCCTTTTGGGACACGTCAGCCGAACTCGTACAGTACCGTGGCTGGGGAGGAAGGACTCGAACCTTCGAATGGCGGATCCAAAGTCCGCTGCCTTACCACTTGGCGACTCCCCAACGTCCGAGCGTCGCTCCGACGTGAGCACCGCCAAGCGTACGACGACGCCGGGCGGACGTCGTTCTGCTCCGCACAAAGAAAGAGCGGGTGACGCTGAGCGTCACCCGCTTATGGCCAGACCTTGTTGGGAGTCCAGGCGGTGCCTGGACGAGAGGCTACGAGCGCTTCGCCCGCGAACGCCTCGTCGTGCTCCGCTTGGCCGTCGTGCGCCGTGCGGTCGAACCGCGCGTTGTCCGCCGCTTCGCCGGAGCGCGCTTTGCGGTAGTGCGCCTCGTCGTGGTGCGCTTCGCCGGCGAACGTCTCGTTGTTGCGCGCCTCGTCGTCGTGCGCTTCGCGGTAGCGCGCCGAGCGGTCGTCCGGCGCGTCGTGCCGCGCTTCGCTGTGGAGCGACGAGCGGTGCTCCGCTTCGCGTTTGTGCGACGTGCGGTGCTGCGCCGTGCCGTTGTACGACGCGTCGTGCCGCGCTTCGCTGTGGAGCGACGTGTCGTCCGCTTCGCCGTGGTGCGGCGTCCGGTCGTGCTACGCCGCGCTGGGCGGCGCTTCGCGGTCGTGCGCTTTGCGGTCGTGCGCTTCGCCGTCGTGCGCTTCGCCGTCGAACGCTTCGCGGTCGTGCGCTTTGCCGTCGTGCGCCGTTTCGCCCCGGTCTTCGCGCCGGTGGAGCGTGTGCCCGTCGACCGTTTCGCGGTCCTTCGCTTCGCCGTCGTCCGCTTGGCGCCGGCGCGCTTGGTGCTGCGGCGTGTCGTGCGTTTACGAGGAGCCGCAGCGCCTGTGCCGTTTCCGTTCATCGCTTCCACCGACGTGAGCGATGCCGGAGCGGCAGGCATGTAGACCAGCTCCGAGGCGAAGGCCGCAGCCTCACCATCGGCACCCAGGTCTGGGTTTTGGCTCAGTTCGTCCATAAGAGGGGTTCCTCCAGGGGCTGACTGCTAAGCGCAGGGTATGGCAAAAACACCAAAAATGGTGCATTTTTGCCAAGTTGGGCAGAATCAGGCGCTGAGCGTTTCCTCAACCACAGCAGTTCCGGACAGCTCCGACGGCGCGGTTCGGCGCAACCAGTCAGTCAACACCGCGAGGAACCGCTGCGGGTGCTCCATCATCGGGACGTGCCCGCAGCTTTCGAACTCCACATACTCCCAGTCGGGCCGGAGATCAGCCGCCGCGCGCGCTGCGCGCACCTTTACGACCTCGTCCTGCACGCCATGTATCAGCAGCATGGGTACCGTGATCTGACGGATCCATCCCTCGATGCGCGCTCGTGACAGCAGCAGCTTGACGATCGAACGCGATCCGTGAACGACCGCACGATGCCAGCGTGGTTGTTCCATGCGTTCCCTTTCCAGCGCGACCATTGCGTCGACGAGCGCACCGTCGATGCGCTGCATGTGCACAGTGCACAGCTCGAGCGTGCTCTTCACGAGCACGTCGGCGCCGAGTCGCTTCGCAGTTGCGCTGAACAGGTACTCACCGAACCGCGGCAGCGCGTAGGCGGCCATGAATCGCAGGGCAACGGGATCGAGACGGATGCGCTCGCCGCGCGCAGCGGGTAGCGCCGGATCGACCAGCACCAGCCCGCTGAGCAGCTGCGGGCTGCGGGCGGCGAGCCCGAGCGAGATCATGCCGCCCATCGAGTTGCCGACGAGCACGACACGGTCATCGGACACCTGACGGATCACGCGCTCGAGGAGCCGCACATTCGCCGCCACCGATGCGCCGCGGTCCTCGCTCGGCGTCCTGCCGAAGCCCGGGAGATCCGGCGCCAGCACACGATGGTTGCGCGCGAGCCCGGGCGCGACGGACATCCAATTGAGATGCGAGCCTCCGAGGCCGTGCAGCAACACAATGACGGGCCCGCTGCCGCCGTAGTCGGCGACGAAGACGGGCCCGCCGGCATCGACGAAAAACGACTGCATCGCCGCCCATGCTAGACGCGCGCGATCGGTGCGCTTCGGGCGGCTGCTCGGACCGCCCGTATACTCGGCGGCAGATGGCAGACGGACCCCTGGCGGTGATCCTCGCCGCCGGGCAGGGGACTCGGATGCGCAGCTCCGTTCCCAAGGTCCTGCACGCCCTCGCCGGCAAACCACTCGTCCTCCACGCGTTGGATGCTGCGTCGGCGGTTGCGGAAGGTAGGCCGGTGGTCGTCGTGAACCCGCAGCAGCCCGATGTGCGATCGCTGCTGGAGGGCCGCGCTGACTGCGTGGAGCAGTTCGATCCCCTGGGTACGGGCGACGCCGTCCGCAGTGTGCCCGAGAGCCTCCGTCGCGGAGGCCCGGTGCTCGTGCTCAGTGCGGACGTGCCGCTCATCCGCGTCGAGACCCTGCCACAGCTGCTCGACGCACACGCCGACAGCGAGGCGGTCTGCACGCTGTTGAGCGTCGTCCCCGAGAACCCGTCCGGGATGGGTCGCATCCAGCGCGACTACGAGGGACACGTCGGCCGCATCATCGAGGAGGGCGATCTGCCGCGCGGGATGGTGCCACCGCTCGAATGCAACGCCGGCGTGTACGTCTTCCAGGGTGATCGCCTCTGGCCCGCACTCGACAAGCTCTCCGCCGACAACGCGCAGGGCGAGTACTACCTGACGGACGTGGCGGAGTTCCTGGGGGGCCGGGTGGCGGCGATCGCCGTCGGCGATCCCGCCGAGGTGATCGGGATCAACGACCGGCGGCAGCTGGCGTCAGCAGAACGTGCGTTGCGCCGGCGCACACTCGATGAGCTCATGGTCGGCGGGGTCACCGTCGAAGATCCGGAGACCACGTATATCGATGCCGGCGTGCGCATCGGCGCCGATTCCATCGTGCGTCCCATGTCGGTCCTGCGCCGGGGCACGACGCTCGGTCCAGGCAGCCGGATCGGTCCCTCCGCGGTGCTCGACGCGGTCCGGGGCGGCGAACGGATCGAGATCGGTCCCGCTCACCTGGAGGAGTGCGTGCTCGGTGACGACGTCAAGGTGGGCCCGTACTGCCGGGTGCGTCCGAATACCGTCCTCGGTTCCGGGGTAGAGTTGGGGACGCATGCTGAGCTCAAGAACAGCACGGTGGGTTCGGGCAGCCGGATCAACCACTTCTCGTGCGTGCTCGACACTGACGTCGGCAGGGACGTGAACATCGGCGCCGGGACCGTCACCTGCAACTACGACGGATCCGCCAAGCACCGCACCACGATCGGTGACGGCGTCTTCGTCGGCAGCAACTCCACGCTGGTCGCGCCGCTTCGCATCGGCGACCGTGCATATATCGGAGCCGGGTCCGTGGTGAACCTCGACGTGCCTGCGGGCGCCTTGGCTGTCGGACGAGCGCGCCAGCGGAACATCGAAGGGTGGGCGACGCGGCGCCGGAGCGGACGCGAATGAACAACGGCAGTCCCTACGGCGAGCTCATGCTGCTCTCGGGGACGGCCAACCCCGAGCTGAGTCAGCGCATCGCGCGCGAGATGGGGATGCGGCTCGCGGAGATGGAGATCACGCGCTTCGCCGACGGTGAGTTCGACGTGAAGATCGGCGAGTCGGTTCGCGGGCACGACGTGTTCCTCATCCAGCCGACGTGCCACCCCGTATCGGACAACCTGGTGCAGCTCTTCATCACTGTCGACGCGCTGCGCCGGGCGTCGGCGTCGCGGATCACGGCCGTCATTCCCTACTACGGGTATCAGCGCAAGGAGAAGAAGACGCAGCCACGCGATCCGATCTCAGCCAAGCTCATGGCGAACATCATCGAGCTCGCCGGCGCGAACCGCGTCGTCTGTGTCGACCTCCACGCCGAAGCGATCCAGGGCTTCTTCGACATCCCGGTGGATGCGCTCACCGCCACGAAGATCCTCGCGCGACGCGTGCGCGAGCGTCACGGTCACAACGTCGTCATCGTGTCGCCCGATACCGGGGGCGCGCACCGCGCCCGCCGCATGGCGAGCATCCTCGACGCGCCGATCGCGGTCATCGACAAGCGCCGGCCGCGCGACGACGCCATCGAGGTCAACAACGTCATCGGTGACGTGGCCGGCATGAAGTCGGTGATCGTCGACGACCTCATCTCCACGGGCTCGACGCTCGTCGGCGCGGCGGTGGCGCTGCGCGAGAAGGGAGCGACTGGCGTGGACTGCGTCGCGACGCACGGGGTTCTCACCAACGGCGCGCTGCGACTCTTGCACGAGGCGCCGATCGACGAGATCTGCATCACCGACACGATTCCGTTTCCCAACGGCCAGCCGAGCTTCGACGACGCTCCCAAGCTGCGGATCCTCAGCGTCGCACCGCTGATCGCAGAAGCGATCGTGCGTGTGCACGAGGGCCGCAGCGTCAGCGAGCTCTTCCGTTGACCAGCTCAGACGCTAGGCGCGCGGAGCGCGCCGCACCATGACCCCACTGCTCATTCTGCTCATCGTCGGGCTGCTGCTCGCTGGGTTCGCCGCCGCAGGTGAGACCTCACTCACCAGTGTCAGCCGCATCCGCATGCGCAGTCTCGCCGAGGAGGGCAATCGGCGTGCGCAACGCGTGGTGCGCCTGCACAACGATCCCAACGCCTATCTGACGACGATCCTCACACTCAATACTGTCGCGCTGATCGTGGCATCGACATCGACGGCGATCATCCTCGATCAGTACCTGCATTCCGTGCCGCAGGCTGCCGGCACGGCGCTGCTCTCGCTGGTCGCACTGATGTTGTGCGAGATCGCGCCGAAATCGCTCGCGCTCCGGTTCAACGAGCGTGTCGCGCTCGTGCTCGCGGCGCCGGTCAACCTGCTCACGACCATTCTGCGCCCCGTTGTCTTCGGCCTCACGTGGCTCTCTCGTGTCATTGTCAGCGTGGCCACGCGGGGCCGCACCGTGCGCGGCCCGTTCGTCACCGAAGAAGAGCTCAAGCTGCTGGTGCACGTGGGCGAGCAGGA
>JBHEMA010000285.1:0-3127 GCA_046262795.1 Candidatus Dormibacteria bacterium
GTCCGTACACGTACCCCGCGACCAGGATCAGAAAGAAGATCGGGCTGAATCCCGCGATGCCGATGCTGAGCACCACGCGAAGCGCCGCGTCGATGGCGGCGATGGCCGCCAGCAGCGCCAGCTTGCGTGAGTCGAGCCGCCGTGTCGCCGCTTCGACCAGCACGAGGACGATGACGCTCGAGAGCGCGAGCGCGAATGCGACGCTCGCGGGTGGTGCGTCGGAGGCGACGAACGGCCAGGCGAAGAGCACCGCTCCGACAGCCGACAGCGCAACCAGGATCATGCGGTCAACGGGTGAGGAAGTGGTTGCTCGACCGCGATTCCGTCCGTGAGTTGAACGACACGAGCGGCGACACGCACGACGAGCGCGCGATCGTGTGTCGCGATCACCACCGTCGCGCCTCTGGACGCCAGCGACGAGACCGCGCGCACCAGCGATGCGGCGGCGTCGTCATCCATCCCGCGGGTGGGCTCGTCGAGCAGCGCGATCGATGGTGAACCCGCGAGCACCGCGGCGAGCGCAGCGCGCTGGCGCTCACCCGTGCTGAGGTCGCGGGGATAGCGATCGGCGACATGCGCGATCCGGAACGTGCGCAGCACGTCGTCGACGTCGCGGCTGCCCCCGCGATCGCGTCGGAGCGTCCACGCCACCTCGTCTCGAACCGTCGGCCGGTGCAGCAGCGAAGAGGGGTTCTGCGGCAGATAGGCGATGCGTCCCTCAGCCTGCCTCACGTGCCCGGAGAGCGGTGCCAGCAGGCCGGCGATGGTGCGCAGCAGCGTGCTCTTGCCGCTGCCGTTTCGGCCGCAGAGCGCGATGACCTCGCCGGCGCCGGCGTCGAGGTCGACACCGTGGAGGACGGCTGTCCGTCCGAATCCTGCGCTCACACGGTCCAGTGCGAAGCCGCCCGCAAGCGCACCTGGTCCGTCACCGGAGATCGAGCGTGATACGGCGCGCTCGACGACGTGGGTCGGCGTGGCTTCGCGTTCGACGTCAGCGCGCAGCCTTCCCTGGTCAATGCGTAGCCTTCGCTGCACGTCGTGGCCGAGTATCTGCGCCCGATGTTCGGCGAGGAATACGCCGGTTCCGTGGTGCACGACACGATGCAGCGCCTCGCGCAGCGCATGCGCCCCTTCGTCGTCGAGCTGGGAGAACGGCTCGTCGAGCACGAGAAGCCGTGGGCGCATGGCGAGCACGCCCGCCAGCGCGAGGCGTTGGCGCTCACCGCCGGACAGCGTTGCGACCGAGCGATCACGAAGCGCGGTGATGCCGCACTGCGCCAGCGCTGCCTCGACGCGCTCGCGCATGACGGAGCGAGGGACTCGCAGGTTTTCCAAGCCGAACGCGACATCGTGCTCGACACGCGGGTACACCGACTGCAGCTCCGGGTCCTGGAACACGAAACCGACGTCACGCGCCAGCTCGCGAGTCGAGCTGCGCATGACGTCATGTCCGAAGACGACGGCGGTCCCGCTGATCGTGCCGCCGTGAAAGTGGGGGACGAGTCCGTTGCAGACGCGCAGTAGCGTCGATTTGCCACTGCCGGATGCACCTGAGAGCAGCATCAACCCGGAGCCGATGTCAAGGTCGATTCCGTCGAGTGCGCGAGACGTTGTGTTCGGATATGCGTAGCGGAGCTCGCCGAATGTGATGGCAGCCATGTCACCGCACTCTGCGCAGGCTTGGCACGATGAGTGCCGCGCAGCACGCGAGGGCGGCAATGCTGATCGGCGGTGTGGTCACCGTGGGGAATGGATACCAATCGGCAGCGGCGCCGCTGACGCGCAGCACGATGAATACGATCGCCGCAGCGGCGCTCAACAGCGCCACAAGGGTGTCGAACCGCGACCATCGCTGCAGCGCGTAGTGCGTCCGGGGCCCGCCGCCGTACGCACGCGATTCCATCGCTTCCGCGAGCGCGAGCGAGCTCTCGACGGAGGTGAGCACCGCCGGCACGGCGACATCCGGCCAGCCGGCGATCCGCCGCGCTCGCCATCCGCGCATGCGTTGTGCATCGCGGATCTCGCGCGCGCTCTGAGCCATCGCCGGCATGAGGTTCAGCGCGGTGCCGATGGCTGCGCCCGTGCGTGCCAGCTGTCGCGGCAATGCATCGACGAGCTCGTGCGGTTCGGCGACGAGGCTGAGCGGTGCGCACGCGAGGAGCGCTGCACCGAGCCCCAATCCAGCAGTGATGCCGAAGACCAGCGCCTCGAGCGTGATGGCTCCGCCGAAGGCCGGGACCGTATCCGGGATGCGGGCGAGCACATGCGCGCCGGTATGACTCAGCAGCAGCGTAATCAGGACGGCGATCGTCGACGCCACGAGCACGGCGCTGATCAGCGGACGCAATCGCACATCGCGCCGCTCGGCCGCGAGCACGAGATTGAGTGCGCACAGCACCACCAAGGCGCGGTACAGCGGGTTCGTGGTCGAGAGCGAGATGGTGAGCGCCGCCGCAGACCACGCGGCGAGGGCGCGAACGTTCACGCGCGCCGACGCCGCCTCGCCAGCTGCACCACGAGCAGCCCAACCAGCGCGCCGCCGACCGCAGAGGCTGCGAGCAGACCGGCATTCGGACCGGCGCTCCCCGCTGCGGATGCGGTCGCGAGCGACTGGCCGGGTGAAGGCGTTGCGCGGCCGACGACGCCCGCGGCCACCGACGGAGAAGCGTTCGCAGCGCCGGGTGCGGACGTCTGCGCAGGCGCCACGGGGGAGTGAGGCGCCGTAGCAGACGTCCCGCCCGGCGCTCGACCGCTGTTCGATCCAGGCTGGCTGAACGTCGATGAGCCGGCGCCCGCCTGCGCTGGAGCGCAGACGCCCGCGGGCGAGGCGGGCTGCGCCGGCGCACCCGACTGCGAGTCGTAGCGGAAGCCTTCGGCGTCGCCGTCAGCGAAGGTCTGCGACGAGACGCCACGGCTGGACACCGACCAGCCACCACCCGCACGCGAGACGAACATCGCCCAGTACGGGCTGGAGCTCGTCCAGCATCCCGGCGGATACGAGCTCGGCTCCTCGTCGATCTGGCAGACGGCGTCGCCCATCGAGCCGTACGACGACGTTGCGTACTCGACGCCACTTGCCTGGAGGATCTGCTCGCCCGTGATGCTGCCGCCGTCGAAGCCGACGCAC
>JBHEMA010000286.1:0-2849 GCA_046262795.1 Candidatus Dormibacteria bacterium
CCGCTGTCGACGCGCACGCCGATTCCCTGAGTCTGCGTGATGCCGAGCAGCACGTCGGCGCCCGCGCTCCCCGTCTGGAACGCGAACGGGGCGGGTTGGTTCGCGTTGGCCTTACCCAAGCTGGCGGATGAGGTGAACTGCACCAGCGTGCATTGACCGGGGTTCGTCGGCGGCAGGGTGTTCGGCGTCGGGCACGATGATTGCGCAGGCGCCGGACTGATCGTCGTCGGTGCGAACGGCGCTGACGAGCTGCCGTTTGCGAGGTTGACGCGCACCGGCAGGAACAGGTTTGCATTCACGACGGCCTGCGGACCGTTCTGCGGATCGTTGTAGACGACCGGCGACTCGGTTCCCTGCGTCACGAAGTCCTGGGCGACGCCGTACCCCTGGACGAGCCCCTGCACGGTGGACGGATACCCCGGCAGCAACCCACCATTGCCCGCGCCCGTGCCGCGCCCGTCGAAGGCGAGGAGATACGCCTCGACACCTGCTCCCGCCGTTTGCGTGCCGAGACGCGTGTCGTCGAGCCCGAGCACGAGATCGGGAATGCCGTCACCGTTGATGTCGACAACAGCCGGTGTGGTCACGGTCTTCGAGTCGTGCGTCCGCTGACCTCCGGTCTGACCGACCGGCAGCGAGACGTCCACATTCACAGGCCACCCGGGGACCGACTGGCCATTGGGACGCCATGCATGCAGGCGGTCGTCCCCGGCCGCCTGGATGATGTCGAGCTCGTTACACACACTCGGGTCACTCGCACACGCAGCCGTGCCTTTCATGAGATGTGCGAGCACCGGCGAAGCCGCGGCGTAGTTCTCGGGATCGAAGCTGTATGGCGTGTCGTGCGGTGGCACGGGCGAATGGAAGTAATCGGGCGTGCCGTTGGTCCCGTCCGACCCATTGAGCACGGGGAAGCCAGGCAGAAGCGTTCCCGTGCCGTCCCACGCGTACGTATATCCCGACGCCGTCGCAGCGACGATGTCCAGCGCCCCGGTGTGGGTGAGATCACCCACCGCGGCGGTGCTGAAGATGGGATCGCGCGGACGCGGCACCACGTTGTTGGCCCACACCGGATCGCCCAGATAGTTCGTGTCGTATGCGGGGTTCATGCCGACCGCGGGCCCCGTGTGCACGGGGAATCCTGGCGCCTCCGTGCCGTCCGGACGCAGCGCGTCCACACTGCCGTCGGAGGTCGGCAGGATCGTGTCGAGCTGACCATCGCCCTCGAGATCGGCGAGCGTCGGTGACGCGTCACCGGACGCGCCGATGTTCAACGGCGCGCCATTGGTGATGAGCGAGGGATCATGGTCCACGTGGATGGCGCGGCGGTCCTCGCCCATCAGTGCGTGTCCGGTGCCGGGATTCGTCGCCCTCACCTGCACGCGAATGCTGACGTCGAACTGGTCGATCGAGGTGCGGCCGGCGGAGTCGATCGCATAGCCGCTCGTATTGCAGCTCATCTTCGAGCACACGTCGCTCAGCGAGAGATCGCCTGAGATGGTTGTCGGTGCGGCGCCGCTCCCGATCGCGAACGTCGTCCACCCACTGTCGAGCGGCTGTGGGCCGACACCGTACTGCAGCCGCCAGCTGTACCCGCCATCACGCGGCGCCCCCACGTCAGCGGTGACGTGCACCGTACCTGCGCGGGGATCGAACTGCTGATACCAGCTCGGTGAGTCGAGGTTTGCAGCTGGCGGTACATCGCCCGCGTCGATGAGCGCTGCGGCCTTCGGCAGATTCGGTCGGCCGTATCCGTATTGGATGTTGAAGCCGGCGCCACTCGGCCCGGTGAAGCACGGCTCGGCAACAGGACATGGCTGCGAGATCGGCGTCGCCGTCGCACGCACGACCTGTCGCACCTCGTTCGCGGTGAGCGGCGACGCGATCTGTCCACGCTGCGTCGCGGCAATGCCCTCAGCCGCGATCAGCGCTGCGACGCCCGCATTCGTCGGCGTGCCGCTCGACGTGGAACCGTCCGTGTTGGGCACGGAGAACAGCGCGTGCGGGCCGAACGACGTGAGGCTCGAGCGCGATTGGAACGTCGTGTCGCTCATGACCCATGGGCAGAAGGGGCCACTGGAATTGGGCGCGCACTGCGCCCCGTTGCGCGTCGAATGGTCACCCGCAAGCGAGTTGCCCGGCCAGACGTTGGCGTAGTACATGCCGTCGGTGTGGTCGGCTGCCTCAAAGTCGTTGCTGGCCCAGACGACCACCGTGTTGTGCGCGTACGCGTAGTTGACCGCGCTCTGCACGGTCTGGTTGAGTCCGAGTGAGGCGTCGGTCACGTCCATGACGTTGACGCCCTGTCGCACGGCGAAGACGATTGCCTCGGCAACGCGGTCCGGACGGTCGATCGCCTCGTCACCAGCCTTGATCGGCAGGTAGCGGCACTCCGGACAGAGGCCGAGGTCGCTGAACCCGTTGTTGCCCTCGCCGGCGAGCGTCGACGACTCTCCATCGAAGTGTTCGTACACGCTCTGCTCGGTCTGCGGGTCGTTGTCGTCGCGGTTGAAATTCCAGCCGCTGATGTCGTTCGCGTAGCCGTCGTGGTCGTTGTCGTACGTGCTGCCGCTCGACGGGCACGCGAGGCCGTTGCTGGGCAGGCCGTTCTCGGGGACGCCATTCGTCGGGACGCCATTCGACAACTGGCAGTGTCCGAAGGCGACGATGAGGTCCTCCGGCGTGATGTCCGAAGTGGTCGGAGGGTTACCCGGCACGCCGTAACCGGCGCTATTCGGAACGCCTACTCCTGCACATACGTGGTGAAGGAACGGTCCGCCTTTTGGTGATTTGGCGCTGTCGCCGAGCGCGGTGACTGCTGCCAGCACGCGCGGGTCGTTGACGTAGTC
>JBHEMA010000287.1:0-5465 GCA_046262795.1 Candidatus Dormibacteria bacterium
GACGTCGCCATGTACGAGTTGTTCTCCCGCGTCCGTTTCGACGACGGCGGTCGAGCCTGGCGACTCCCACGGTTGCGAGGTCGTCCCGCCTTGGCGTTGCGGTGCGCTGCGGCGCGCGGCGGTGCGTTGCTTCTGCTTGCGTGTCTTCTTCGCCATCGGGATTGAGGAAGCGTAGCAGGCCGTTTTGCGGCCAATTGAAGACGAGGCAGCGGGGCGCCGGATGGACGCGGCCTCAGCGGAGCGCGAAGCCGGAGCGGTGGGCAGGACCCGGCGCACCCGCTGCCAGAGGACCTCCGATGTCAGGGGTGCAGCCCAACATCTTGTGGTTGCCGGTCAGCATACACACAGCATGCTGTGGTGTCAAGCGATCAGACGGACGAGATCTGCGAGAAGCCGGCGGCGAGCGCAGCGGCCACCTCCGATCGATCGAAGCGCCGCCCCGCGAGTGCGTACAGCCCACGAGTCGACGGTGCGTCACGCGCGGCGGAGCGATGGTCGGACGCCTCGCGCAGATACCGAGCGGCTCGCGACGGTTGCAACAACACGGAGCCATGCTGCAGAAGCGCTCCGCCCAGCCGAGCCTGAGCGCTCCCGACGAGCTTGGCACCGTCACTGTCGAGCAGCTCGTGAGCCGCGGGCCTGGCGAAGCAGTCGGCCACCGACGCCGATGCGCGCGCATCCGCGGACGCCGCGCCGGCGACCGAATGCGGCGTGGTGACAGCGCCGAGCGCCCTGAGACCACGCGCCACGGCCTCGTGCATGCGCGCGCATGATGTGAGGACGTCACCACCGAAGTCCGGATCATCCGTGCGGCACACCAGCGCGTACGTCACCTCATCGAGGTGCAGCACGGCGCGACCGCCGCTGGGGCGCTGCACCACGTCGATGCCGTTGCGTCTGCACGCTTCAACATCGACATCGCCCGGCTGCTGCATCCGACCGATGCTCAAACACGGAGGATCGAACCAGTACAACCGCAGAACGCGGCCGACAGCGCCGTTCGCACACTGCCGCACCATTTCCATGTCGCGGCGCATGTTCTCCGCGCCGCTGGCTCCGCCGTCGACGCGCACTTGCAGTTGTTTGGTTAGCAGAGGCGGATTCATTCCGGCACAGAGGGAACCCTTGTCCCGTGCGCTTTACACATTGAAACGGAAGTGCACGACGTCCCCGTCGCGCACGATGTAGTCGCGTCCTTCGAGGCGTTGCTTGCCCGCTTCACGCACCGACGCATAGGACCCGGCGCCCAACAGCTCCTGCACGTCCACCACCTCGGCGCGGATGAATCCGCGCGCAAAGTCCGTATGGATCGTCGCCGCTGCGTCGAGCGCGGTGCCGCCGCGACGCAGCGTCCACGCACGCACCTCGGTCTCGCCCGCCGTGAAGAACGTGAGCAGCTGCAGCAGCTGATGAGCGCTGCGGGCGACGCGGTGCAACCCCGGTTCCTCCAAGCCCATGTCGTCGAGGAACGACCGGCGCTCCTCCGGCTCCAGCTCGATCACCTCGGATTCGATACGCGCCGACACGGCAATCGCCTCACCACCGGCAGCAGCGGCGCGCTGTGCCACGGCGTCCGGCACCGGACTTGCGGCGTGGCTCTCCGCGACGTTCACCACCACCAGCAGCGGCTTCGCCGTGAGCAGCCAGAGCTCTCGCAGCGCGGTGCGTTCCTCGTCGGTGAGCTGCATCGTGCGCACCGGCTTGCCCGCGTCGAGATGCTGGCTCACGCGCTGCAGCAGCGCGATGGTGTCGAGCGACTTGTCCTTCTGCAACCGTGAGGTGCGCTCCGTCCGCTCGAGCCTGCGCGCCACCGTGTCGAGATCGGCGAGCTGCAGCTCGAGCTCGATGACATCGATGTCGCGCACAGGGTCGACCTCGCCCTCGACGTGCGACACATCCGGATCGGCGAAGTCGCGCACCACGAGCGCGGTGGCATCCGTCTCGCGAATGTGCCCCAGAAACCTGTTGCCCAACCCCTCACCCTTGCTGGCACCGCGCACCAATCCGGCGATGTCGGTGAACGTCACGGTGGCCGGAATCACCTTCGGCGGCTGGAACAGCGCAGCCAGCCGGTCGAGCCTGACGTCGGGCACCGGCACGACACCGGTGTTGGCGTCGATCGTCGTGAACGGATAGTTGCCGACGGCGGCGCCGGCGCTCGTCAATGCGTTGAACAGCGTGGACTTGCCCGCGTTGGGCAGGCCCACGATGCCGGCGGAGAGGCTCAAATCCGCTCGAGCTCGAAAGCCTGGTGCAGCGCCCGCACCGCCTCGCGCACCAATGAGCGGTCGATGATGCACGTGATGTGGATCTCGCTGGTGGCGATCATCTGGATGTTGATCTCCGCCTCCGCGAGCGTGCGGAACACCTTGGCGAACATCTCCGGCGAACCGCGCAAACCGGTGCCGATGACGCTCACCTTGGCGATATCGGAGGCCGCCATGTACCCCTGCGCGCCGACATCACGCGCGACATCGGCGAGCATGGCTCGCGCCTTGCGCACATCGGACTGCGCGATGGTGAAGCTGAGGTCGGTGGTGCCGTCGTGGGCCACGTTCTGCACGATGATGTCGACGTTGATGCCTGCTTCGCCGAAGGGCCCGAAGATCGACGCGGCGATGCCGGGGCGGTCGGGTACGCGGAGCAATGTCACCTTGGCGACATCGGTCTCGTCCGCGATGCTGCGCACCTTCTGGCGTTCTTCCATGCGTGGATGTCTGCAGATGAGTGTTCCAGGCAACTCCTCGAATGCCGAGAGCACCTTGATGTCGACCGAGTATGCCTCAGCAATCTCCACGGCACGCGGGTGCATCACGCGCGCTCCCGACGCAGCCAGCTCCAGCATCTCGTCGTAGGCGATCTCGGGGATCATCCGCGCCTCCGGCACCAGCCGCGGATCGGCGGTGAAGACGCCGGCGACGTCGGTGAAGATGTCGCAGCGCTCCGCTCCGATGGCGACGGCGAGCGCGACCGCGGTCGTGTCGGAGCCACCGCGTCCCAGCGTGGTGATGTCCATGTCGTCGGTTGCGCCCTGGAACCCCGCCACCACGACGACGTGGCCCCGGTCGAGCTCGTCGAGGACGCGTTGCGGCACGATGTCGACAATGCGCGCCGCGCTGTGCGCGCGGCTGGTCCGGATCCCCGCCTGCATTCCCGTGAGCGAGATGGCGGGCATGCCGGCGGAGCACAGCGCCATCGCCAGCAGCGGCGCTGTGATGATCTCGCCGGTGCTCAACAGCATGTCCATCTCGCGCGACGGCGGGTCATTGCTCACGCTGTGCGCCAGCGCGATGAGCTCATCCGTCGTGTCACCCATGGCGCTGACGACGACGACCGGCACGACTCCGGCGCGCACGGTGTCGCGCACGCGGCGTGCGATGCGGCGCAGCTTCGCCGGCGTCGCCACGCTCGTGCCGCCGTACTTCTGAACGATCCTCGTCGCCACCGTTCGCTCCTACGGACGCACGTCCACGCGCGTGCCGAAGTTGCGCGGTGAGAGCGTCACGACCTCGGCCTCGATGCCGGCATCGGCTGCAGCCTGCTGCATTGCGGTTGAGACGTTCGCATGATCACGCACCGCCAGTGCCACCACCGACGGTCCAGCTCCCGCCAGCGCCGCGCCCGCGGCCCCGGCGTCGCGTGCAGCGGTGACGATGCGTGGTAACCACGGCATCAACGTGGTGCGGGCCGGCTGGTGCCACCGGTCGTCCATGGCGTCACCGAGGCTCAGCCAGTCGCGGGCGGCGAGCGCACGCACGAGCAGTGCGCATCGCGCGGCGTTGAAGACGGCGTCCTCACGAGAGAAGGTCAGCGGCACGGCGCGGCGGGCTTCCTCGGTGCGCACCCGGGCAGCGGGCACGACGACGATTGCGCGCAGCTCGTCGGGTACCTGCATCTGAACCGCCGGCGCGCCGGGCGCGCAGATCGCGAGTCCGCCGAGCATCGCTGCCGCCACGTTGTCGCGGTGGCCTTCGAGCTCCGCGGCGCACGAGATCACCTGGTGCTCGTCCCACGGCGCTCGCGTCAATGCGACCGCGCACAGCACTCCCGACAGCGCCGCGGCCGCGCTGGAGCCCAGGCCTCGCGCGAACGGTATGCGATTGACGCAGGTGAAGTCCGCCCCAGGTGGTGTGACACCGATAGCGTTGCAGGCGTGCGTGTACGCACGTGTCACCAGGTTGCGCGATGTGTCGCGCAGCGGGCCAGACGCATCATCGCCAGGGTCGATGTGCAGTGAGGCGTCATCACGTGCAGCGCAGCGCACCTCGTTCTGCAGCTGCACCGCGAGCGCCAGGATGTCGAACCCCGGTCCGAGGTTGGCGATGCTCGCCGGAGCGGCGATCGAAACGCGCACGCGCCTCAACCGCTGAGTCCGAGTGCCGCGGCGACGGCACCTGGCGTGCTCTCGATGGCGACAGGTGCGCTGATCATCGCGGTCGCTGTCGCGGGGTCCTTCAAGCCGTTGCCGGTGAGCACGCACACGGCGTGCGTGCCGGCGGCGATGTCACCGCAGGCGATCGCTTTCTCCAGCACCGCCAGTGATGCGGCGGATGCAGGCTCGCAGAAGATGCCTTCCTCGCGCGCCAGCCTTCGTTGTGCGCCGAGGATGTCGGCGTCGCTGACCGCGTCGATGAGTCCTTCGGATTCGTCGCGCGCGGCGATCGCGCCTTGCCACGACGCGGGATTGCCGATGCGGATCGCGGACGCGACGGTTCGCGGTTCACTCACCGGCGCGCCGGTAACGAGCGGCGCAGCACCGTCTGCCTGACCTCCCACCATGCGTGGCAGACGCGTGCAGCGACCTGCTTCGTGATACGCGCGAAAACCCCGCCAGTACGCGGTGATGTTGCTGGCGTTGCCCACGGGGATTGCGAGGACGTCCGGGGCGTCACCGAGCTCGTCGACGATCTCGAAGGCGGCGGTCTGCTGCCCCGCGATGCGGTTCGGATTGACGCTGTTCACCAACGTCACCGGATAGTGCTCACACACGTGGCGCACCAGTTGCAGCGCGGCGTCGAAGCCACCGTCGATCGCGAGCACCGATGCACCGTGGACCTGCGCCTGCAGGAGCTTGCCTGCGGCGACGCCGTCTGCAGGAATCACAACGCCGGCGCGCAACCCGAAACGCGCCGCGTATGCGGCAGCAGAAGCGCTGGTGTTGCCGGTGGAGGCGCAGATCACGGCCCGCGATGCACCTTCGAGCGCCTTCGCGATCGCGACCACCATGCCGCGGTCCTTGAACGAGCCGGTGGGGTTCAGGCCTTCGAGCTTGAAGTGCAGCGATCCCAGCCCTAGACGCGCGCCGATCGTCTTCGATTCGACGCACGGTGTTGATCCCTCACCGAGCGAGATGCGCGGCGTGGCATCGTTGAGCGGCAGCCATTCGGCGTAGCGTGCGAGCACGCCGGCGCTCACGAACGATCCTCGATGCGGTCGAGCGCGCAGCAGACCTCGCGCACAGCCCG
>JBHEMA010000288.1:0-5101 GCA_046262795.1 Candidatus Dormibacteria bacterium
GGCGAGGAGCAGCGCAGCGGCACCGGCGCGGCCGAGCCAGCCACCGATGCCGGGACCCACCCAGCGTCCGACGGCGCCGGCTGACGCGGGCGCCGTCAGGCCGACGATTCCCAGCAGGGCAAGCACCGCCAGCCCGGATCCGACCGCGGCGACCGTGCCCGCGCGCCATGCGCTGCTGAGGCAGAGCCGCCCCCCGGTGACGACCAGCCCGACGACTGCCAGCCAGGCACCGACACCGAGCACGCCGAAGACCCAGTCGTGGAGGGGACCCGCGACGACCCCGCCACCGGGTAGCAGCAGTACTGCCGCGAGGATGATCCCGGCTCCGATGGCGGCGACGCCGCTGATCTCACGCCGGAGCGCGGGAGTCAGCAGCGGAGCACGCTGTGGCGACCGCGCCGTCCGGCGACCGGTTGAGATCCGGCCACGCTTGGCGGGAACAGGCCGGCGCGATCGGGGCCGGCGGCGTGCTGGGGCGCTGTGTGCCATCAGTGCGACTGCGTGTTGGAGGACGTGAGCAGAACGGGTTTCAGATCGACGCGATCGTATCAGCAAACGCGCGCCACTGCCCGCAGGTGTTCATACCTCGGTGACCAGGGGCAGGATGAGCGGGCGGCGGCGCGTCCGTTTGAAGAAGAAGCGCGCGAGATCCTCGTGGATCGACGCCTTCCACACACTCCAGTCGGCATCCGATGCGATGTGTTCTTGCAACGCGAGGACGTGCTCGCGTGCTTCGTCGAAGAGCTGGTCGGCCTCGCCGTCGAGGAAGCCACGCGACACGAGGTCGGGGCCGCCGATCACGGCCCCGGTGGAACGCTCCACCGTGAGCACGACGATGATCACGCCGTCCTCGGCGAGCTGACGGCGGTCGCGAAAGACAACGTCGTCCGACTCCTCGATGGTGAGGCCGTCGACGTACACGTATCCCGCGGGCACGCGTTGCCCCGTCACGCGGATGCCTTCGTCGTCGATGTGCACCATCGTGCCGTTGTCGACGGGCAGCACTCGATCGGGCGGGATGCCGACCGCTCGCGCCAGCTCTGAGTGCAGCGCAAGGTGACGGTACTCACCGTGCACCGGCATGAAGTAGCGCGGACGGGTCAGCGTCAGCAGCAGCTTGAGCTCCTCGCGACTCGCATGACCTGACGCGTGCACGCGGTGGCGGGCAGAGTTCAACACACGTGCGCCGTGGCGGTACAGGTTGTTCACGGTGCGATGGACCGATTCCTCGTTGCCGGGAATCGGGTTCGCGCTGATGACGACGGTGTCGCCCTCGCGAAGGTGCACCATCGGATGCTCACCGGCGGCGATGCGCGACAGCGCGGAGAGCGGTTCACCCTGCGCGCCGGTGCAGAGCACCGTGAGCTCATTGTCTGGAATCGACTCGTGTTCCTTCGGGGACACGAAGGTGTTCGCCTTCGCCTCGAGGAATCCCAGCTCCTGGGCGGCGGCGACGTTCTTCAACATCGACCGGCCGACGATGAAGCAGCGACGGTCGCACGCTTCGGATGCCCACACCGCCTGCTGCAACCGCGAGATGTTGGACGCGAACGTCGCAATGATGATGCGTCCGTTGGCGCCGCCGAAGAGCGGGGCGAGGCCCTCGCCCACCCAGCGCTCACTCGGCGTGGTGCCTTCCTGCTCGGCGTTCGTGCTGTCGCTGAGCAGCAGCAGCACGCCTTCGTCACCGAGGCGGGCGAGACGCGCGAGATCGGGTGGTTCGCCATGCACCGGCGTCGAGTCGACCTTGAAGTCGCCACTGTGCACGATCGTCCCGACCGGCGTGCGCAGCGCGAGCGCACACGCATCGGGAATGGAGTGGGTGGCGTGCACCCATTCGACGTCGAAGCACCCGAGTGAACGGACATCGCCGGCGCGAACCGTGTGCAGCTGCGTCGACTCGATGAGCTTGTGCTCTCGCAGCTTGTTGCGCAGCAGGCCGAGCGTCAGGGCCGTCCCGTACACCGGCACGTTGAGCCGCGGCAGGACGTACGGCAGTGCACCGATGTGGTCCTCGTGTCCGTGCGTCAGCACGATGCCGCGCACAGCATTCGCGCGCTCGAGCAACCACGAGACGTCCGGTATCACGAGATCGACACCGAGCATCTCCTGCTCGGGGAACATCAAGCCGGAGTCGACGACGACGATGTCATCGCCACACGAGATGGCGAGCATGTTGCGGCCGATCTCGCCCAGCCCGCCGAGCGGGATCAGCGTGAGCTGACCGTTGCCCCCTGTGCCATCGGTCAAAAGAGCGCCATCTGGTCGCCGGCCGGCTGCGACGGCACGGCGGCCGAGAGTTCGGGACGCGCGATGGCGGCGTCGTCGAGATAGCCGCGCACCCGTCGCATGTCGTTCTGCAGCGTCTCGAGCATGCTGGCGTTGTACAACGCCGCGGCCGGGTGGTATAGCGGCACGTACACGCGGTCGTCGCGGCGGATTCGCTGACCATGCAGCCGGCTGATCGATCCGGCCGTCGGCAGGAGGCGGTTCAGCGCGTGCCGGCCGAGGACGAGGATCACGTCGGGGCGCAGCAACTCGGCCTGCTCGTCCAGAAAGTGGCTGCAGGACTGAACCTCCGACTGCTCGGGGTCGCGGTTGCCCGGTGGCCTGCATTTCAAGGTGTTGGTGATGTAGATGTCGCGCCGATCGAGCCCGACTTCATTGAGCAAGCGCGTCAGCAGCTGCCCGGCAGCGCCGACGAACGGCTTGCCCTCGCGATCCTCCGTTTCGCCCGGAGCTTCACCAACCGCCATGATGCGCGCGCTCACCGGTCCATAACCGGGCACTGCCTGTGTCCGCGTCGTATGCAGCGGGCATGCCGTACAAGATCGAATGCGACCGTGCAGCTCGAGCAGCTCCTCGGTCGTCGCCGGCATCACGGCGATTGTATGAGCGTTCACCGCCGCCGTCGAATCTGAGCCAGACGCACGTCGATCACTTGGTCGTCGATTCCCTGCTGCGGCATTCCTCGCGGCATTATCCGCGCGCGTGATCCCTGGCCTCGGCCGAGCGCCGGCGACGAGCAGATGACGCTGCCGGCTCAGCGCTGCAGCAGCAGCTCGGCCACCTGCACTGCATTGGTCGCAGCGCCGCGGCGAAGGTTGTCGGCGCTGAAGAAATACGCGATGCCGTTCTCGCGACCGTGGTCGCGACGGATGCGACCGACGGCGACGGTGTCCGTGCCGGCGACGGCGCGCGGTGTGGGATAGACCTGCGACGCCGGATCGTCGATGATGTCAACACCCGGTGCGTCGTGCAGCACAGCGCGCACGTCATCGGCGACGACATTGCGCTCGAGCTCGACGAACACAGCTGCGCTGTGACCGACCGCGACCGGGACGCGCACGGTCGTGATGCTGAGGCGCAGGTGGGGCAACTCGAGGACGCGGCGTGTCTCGGCGGTGACCTTGACCTCCTCGTCAGTTTCGTCGCCCTGCATGCTCCACCCGCCAGGCACGACGTTGCCGTGCAACACGTGTGGGTACACGCGCGCGCCGGGGGTGCCATCGCCGGCATCGGCACGCTCCTGTTCCTTGAGCTCTTGCATCAGCGCGGTGCCTGCACCGCTCGCCGCCTGATACGTCGCGAGCGTCACCTGTCGCAACCCGAAGGCGCGGTGCAGCGGAGCGAGCGTCATCGTCAGCGGGATGGTCACGCAGTTCGGATTCGCCACGATGCCGTGGTGGTCGTGTGCGGTTTTGCCGTTGACCTCGGGCACCACGAGCGGCACCGCGTCATCCAGGCGATATGCGCTCGACTTGTCGACGGCAACGCCGCCCGAGTTCGCGACATGCGGGGCGAACCGCCGCGACACCGCACCACCCGCAGCGAAGAAGGCGATGTCGACGTCGTCCAGTGCCGCATCGCTGACGCCATGCACCGTCGGCTCACCTTCACCGGCGCGAACGCGGGCGCCTTCGCTGCGTTCACTCGCGAGCACGCGCAGCTCCGCCATGGGAAACGCACGCTCGTGCAAAACCTTCAGCAGCGTGCTGCCTGCGGCGCCGGTTGCCCCGACCACAGCGATTCGCGGACGCCGGTTCATGACTCGATGAGTTCTACCGGTTACCGGCGGATTGGCGGCACGCCGTTTGATTTCGTTAAGAGGAGGGCGGCATCACCCGAAGCGGGACCTTCCGCAGGCCCGAGTGGTCCCTCGGGCCGAGGCAGAGCGCGGAGCCGCGAAGCGGCGACGACGCGTGTCCTGCGCAGCGGTGATGTCGTCCTCCTCTGCCGTGGTCGAGCGCAGTGACATGCCGTCAATGCGCCTAAACGCGCCGCTCAGGCAGGTCCTCCAGAACCGGCCCCCGCGGCTTCGCGCTGATTCTGGGTCAACTCGCGGATGGCTTCCTTGCGCGACAGGTTGATGCGCCCGCGGTCGTCGACCTCGATGACCTTGACCATGATCTCGTCGCCGACCTTCACCACATCCTCGACCTTCTCGACGTGGTGCTCGGCGAGCTGGCCGATGCGGACCAGTCCTTCTTTCTTCGGCATGATCTCGACGAACGCGCCGAAGGTCATGAGCCGGACGACCTTGCCGCGGTAGACCTTGCCGATCTCGATGTCGTCCGTCAGGTCGCGGATCATCGCGAGCGCCTGCTCACGCGCCATCGCATTGCTGGACGCAACGAACACACGGCCGTCGTCCTCGATATCGATCTGCGCACCGGTCTCGTCGACGATGCGGCGAATGGTCTTGCCGCCGGGGCCGATGACGTCGCGGATCTTGTCCGGATTGATCTGGATGACGTCGATGCGTGGCGCCCACTGGCTCATCTCCGGACGCGGTCCAGGCAGCGCCTCAGCCATCTTGTCGAGGATGAAGAAACGTCCCTGACGTGCCTGCTCGAGCGCGCGCTCGAACAGCTCCCAGCTGAGACCTTCGATCTTGATGTCCATCTGCAACGCCGTGATTCCCGTACGGCTGCCGGCCACCTTGAAGTCCATGTCACCGAGCGCGTCCTCCATGCCCTGGATGTCGCTGAGGATCGCCGCACGCTGCGCGCCCTCGTCGGTGATCAGCCCCATGGCGATGCCCGCGACCGGTGCTCGCAGCGGTACACCTGCGTCCATCAGGGCCAGCGCCGAGCCGCAG
>JBHEMA010000289.1:0-8143 GCA_046262795.1 Candidatus Dormibacteria bacterium
GGACGTGTACATTGCGGCCATTCACGACATGCAGTTTCAGCCGGTGAAGGACGAGCAGCTCTCCGCGACGCTGCCACCCGAGGACCAGATCCTCGCCAACTTCCATTCGTAGCCGCATCCGGTTCAGCCTGGCAGCGCTGCTCGGCTGCGCGGCGCTGTCGGGCTGCGCCGACTTCTCGGTGATCGCCGCGACGCCGCGGCCGAGCCCGACGCTGGCGCTGCCGCCGATCGGCTTCAACCACCGGTACGGCAACACGCCGGTGTCGGCGAAGGACGGATTCGCAATGGAGCGCGCACTGTTCACAGCGCAGACGTACTGGGAGGTGGCGATCCATATCGAACCGGTGCAGAGCGGCTACGTGCAGGTGGACAACCCGGCCGCGGTCATCGCAGCGCGGCACGCGGCGACGAGCATGACGCTGGTGGTCGCCACCGAGGACCGCAGGACGATCGTCGGGCTGCTCGCGCTCGGCAGCGACATGGCACAGCAGCAGTACGCGCAGGCGATGCTCGACCGGGCGCGTTCGTTCGGCTACGACCACATCACCAAGGCGCAGGTGCTCATGTTCTTCACGGAGTCCGATGAGCACGCCGTTCTGAATTGGTCGCCGAGCGCGGGATACAGCTACACGGTCAACGACAACGACCTGCGCGGCACGTCGATCACGCCGGGGCCGACGCAGACTCCCCTACCGCCACCACCGTCCCCGTAAGCAGCCGGTGGCTCGCCGCCGCGGGCGCCGCGCGCGGGTCTTGTTCCAGCCAGACAACGGCGCAGCCGCGGGCGACCTCGTCGCGGGCCATGGCGCCAACCGTCGCGGCGATGTCGCCCGCAAGTCCGACCGTCGGCGAGTCGACCACGAGCACCGACGCTGCGGCACACCAGGCGCACGCCAGCTGCAGCATCTGCTGCTCGCCGCCGGACAGGAACTGCGCCATCACGGTGCGCCGTGTCGCCAGCGGCGGGAACCGCTCGAACACCTCGTGACGCCGGCGTGCGTCACCGCCACTCAGCGCGAGCGCTTCGTCGACGGTGCAGCCGACGATGCGCGACCCGTCGCGGATCGCGACGGCGAGCCCGCCGCGGCGCCGCTGCGAGGGTGGTCCGACGACCGCCTTTCCCTTGACCGCCACGCGGCCACGTGCGTCGACTGACCCCGCGAGCGCTGCGGCGAACAGCGTCTTGCCGCTGCCGGCGTCTCCGGCGATCACGGCGAGCTTTCCTTCCTCGACATCGAGCGCCTCGATGTCCACCAGGGCGCGCGCCGCGACGAGCACCTGCAGCTGCCGCACCTCCAGCGCAACGCTCACGGAGACGCTGCCTGTGGGGCGGTCCGCGCCTGCGCCCAGTCGGGCCGCTCCAGCTCGAGAACCGAGTCGGTCAAGGACGCGACGGTCGTGCGGTCGTGTTCGGCGATCAGCACGGTGACACCTGCGCGCGACGCAGCCCGCAGGCATGCGACGGCAGCGGCTCTCGCGGCATCGTCGAGGCCGGCGAGCGGTTCGTCGCAGACGAGAACCGTGGGGCCGCCCAGCAACACCCGTGCCAGGTCGAGCAGGCGTCGCCGGCCCGCGGAGAGCTCGGCGCACAGCGTCCGTGCCGACCCATCGAGCGCGAGCCGCGTACGCCAGGCCCCGGCGAGGGCGGCTGCATCGTCGCGCGTCCTGCCGCGACGCGCCGCCAGCAACAGCGTCTCGTCAACAGTGCAATTGCCGAAACCACCGCCCTCCTGGGGCAGGTAGGCGAGCCGTGCTCCATCGCCGTCCACGGTGACGCTGTGATCGTCGTCGCGGCCTGACCGTTGCGCGAGCGTCCGCAACAGGGTCGTCTTGCCCGCGCCGTTGGGGCCGACGACGGCGCGTATCGCGCCGGGGTCGACGGTGAACGCCGGGCTCTCAAGCAATGGCTCACCGTTGCGGGCGCGCACGGTGATCGGGTGGACGGTCACACGCGACCCGCGCAGATGCAGCGATTCCAGGGGCCACGGCGCGTCGCCGTCGACGGGTGTCGCGGTCGACGGTTCGTCGCGCCGAGGGCCCGGCAGCAGGGTGAACAGCGCGGCGACGGCGAGGACGCCGAGCGAGAGTGACGTAGCGTCAGGCGGCCCCTGCCAGCCCGCAGCGGGCAACACGACCTGCGCGGCGAGGCCGGTGGCGACGGCGACGCCGGCGGTGGCGATCGGTTCACGCCCTGCCGCGAGCGCGGCCAGCAGCGGCAGCGCCGCCAGGTCGAGCGCGAAACTCTGCGGGGTCGCCACCTTGCTGACGTGCGCAGCGAGTGCTCCACAGATCGCCGCAAGGAAGCCGCCGAGCGCGAGCGCCGCAACCTCAGCACGCAGTGGAGAAAGCCCGCTGTCCCGCGCGCGCAGCCGATCACTGCCGACGGCCCGCCACGCAGCTCCGGGCCCCCGGCTCACCGCCAGAGCGGCGACGACCGCCGCGGCCGCAGCGACCGCCAGAAGAATGTGGTAATCGCCGATCGGTGTGGCCATGGCCAGGCGCGCCCCACCCAGTGGCACGGTGATGCCGGCCAGGGGGCCGAGTCCGCTCTCGGCACCGGTGAGGCCGGGCAGCGCCTGAACGGCGGCTCCGCCCGCAATGGCCAGCACGAGCGTGATCACCAGGACCGCGGGTTGATCAGAGCGCGCGCACAGGAGCGCGACCACTGCGGCGGCAATGCCACCGGCCGCAGCGCCGAGCACGATCGCCACCGGCACGATGACGTCGTGGATCGAGAGCGCACCGCTGACGTAGCCGCCGGCGCCGGCAAGCGCGGTGGCGACGAGAATCGGGCGGCCCGTCGCCGCGGCGATCGCGGCTGCCACCGCGGGCCCGGCGAGCGCGAGCGCGAGCGCAGTGTGGTCGAGCTGTGGACCCGAGGCGAAGGCGGGCCACACGAACCAGGCAACGATCGCGATCCCGGCAACGATCGCGATCCGGCGGATCATCGGCGCCATCCCAGCACGATGAGCGCGACGGCGACTCCGTCGGCGATGGCCTCGCCACCGCCGCCGAGGTAGTAGGCGCCGACCACCTCCGCGAGGCCGATGACGCACGCGGCCCCGACAATCCTCGCGGGGAACCGCATTCCTCCGCCCGCCGCCGCCGCGATCCCGCGCAACGCCAGCGCGACTCCGCCGCCCGCAGCGAGCGGGAACCTTGCGGCGCCCAGCAACGTCGCGGCGGTCGCGAGCACGCCTCCGAATGCGAAGGCGATCGCTCGCATGCGGCGTGTGTCGACGCCGATGCGCTCGGCGGCATCGGGCGCATCCGCGGTGACCCGCAACGCTGCGCCGATGGTGGTCGCCCGCATGACAAATGCTCCACCCGCTGCGGTGGCCAGCACCACGCCAATGGTCAGCAGATCGGAGACGTGGACGACCCCACCGCCGACGGCGATGATCTTGGAAGCGCTCGGGAAGCTGTACGCAGGGCGAGGAAAGAGCCCCACGAGCACCTCACGCAGAACGACGGCGCCGCCCAGCAGCAGCACCGCAGCAAGCATCGGTCGCCCCGACGCCGGCGCGACCAACCCGCGCTCCGCGGCAGCACTGAGCGCGGCGCCGATCGCGAGCCCGACGATGATGGAGAGCCACAGGGGCCAGCCGGCGGCGATCGCAGCGGCGCTCGCGAGCCCGCCGGCAAGCGCGACCTGCCCGATGGCGAGGTGCACGGTACCGCTGCCGCTGAACGCGAGCGAGACGGCAAGCGCGACCAGCGCGTAGAGGGCTGCGGCAGCGGCCGAGTCCACGGCCAGCTGCACGACGATCCCGCCATTCACAGAGCGACGGTCGTCGTCACGATGTGCGCGGCATCGGGACCATCGTCATGGAGCCTGTCGCATATGGACCGGGCCAGATGACGACTGACGTGTAGGGCGCCTGCCACTGCCAGATGACGGCGGCCGCTCGCAGGTTCTGGCCAAGGTTGGCTGCATCGTTCGAGAAGCGGATGCCGGCGCCGTTCGGCAGGCTGCCTGATGGCAGGTCGAGGCTGCGCGCTGTCGCCGCGATGTGATCGGGCGTCTGCGCTCCCGGAGTGAGCACGTCGTGGAACAGCGCCCACGCCGCCGCGAAGCCCGAGATGCCCTCCTCGCTCGGCACATGACCCGTCCGCTGTGACCACAGTTGCGCGAATCGTTGGTACACCGCAGCGGCGTCGCCGTCGAGCGCAGCGGGGTTGAAGCCGTAGCCGGGCCGGTCCGATGCGAAGACGCCGGTCGCGTCCGGCCCGAGCGTGTCGCCGAACTCCGGCTGGCACTGCGCCATGGTCGTGCCGAAGAACGCCGCGACATAGATGTGCGCCGCTACGAACGCGCGGCGGAACGCGATGCCGTCGTTCACGTGCGACGAGAGCACGAGCACGTCCGGACGCGCGGACTGGATCGCGCTGATGATCGGGGCGAACTGCGGTGCCTCGGGGTCGTACACGCCCTCTCCCGCGATGCGCACGCCCCCGGCGCTGAGCGAGCTGTGTGCGGCATCCGCCACTGAATGCCCGTAGGCGTCGTCGACCGTGACGAGATACGCGCTCGTCTGCGTGACCGGCCGTCCCAACTGTGGCGCCACCTGTTGCACGATGAAGCGTCCGGAGTTGCCGCCGAGATCGCGACCGTCGGCACCGACGCGGAACACCAACGGATAACCGTGCCCCGTCACCTGGTCCGCCACGGCGCCCGTCTCCCAGTAGACCATGCCGTCGCGCGCTACCGCTGCGGCGAGCGGAATCGAGAGCGCCGATGAGTATGCGCCAATGACGGCAGGAACTCCGTCGGCGCGCAGGGAGTCCGCTGCGCGTTGCGCGTCCGCGGCGTCTTCGACGTCGCGGATGTCGAGCGCCAACAGCCGTCCGGCCGCGCCGCCGTCGTCGTTGACGAGGCGCGCCGCCAGCTGAGCCCCGAGCTCCTCCTCGCGCGCGTCGTCTGCGGTGAACCCGGAGAGCGGGAAGACCGCGCCGATGCGCAACGTCGGGGCGCCACCGCAGGCGCTCATGAAAAGCGGCGCCGTCACCACGGCCGCCAGCAGCCACCCGACCCTCGGACGCGTCGTCAGGACGTGCTCCCGCGCTTGCAGAGGTCTGCGTACCGCTCCTGCCAGAAGGCAAGACGGCGACGGAAGCGCTCAAGCTCCGCCGCCAGGATGGCGACGTCCACGTGCTTCGCCTCGATGCGCGCCTCACGGTGTTCGAGCTCCGCCAGCTCGGACGCGGTCGAGCTCAGCACTGACTCCTTGAACTGGATGAGCTCGCGGTAGACGGCGATCCAGTGCTCGGCATCGTCGATGTACGGGCTCTGGGGATCCTCGCCCTCGAGCAGGGTGTCCTGCTTCACGGCGCGCGCGGCTCGCTCTTCGACGCTACCGGGGCCCCGCTCCTCTCCTATTTCTGTCATGGCTCCACTTCCGCTGACCAACGTTGCGGCAGCCTAACATTCCTCGGCCGTCCCCATGGATTCAGGACGGCGGGCCGTGAAAACAGCTCCTATCGCCGGTGTGGCACACCGGCCCGTCGGGGTCGACGCTGAGCAACGCCGCATCGCCGTCGCAGTCGAGCGTGACGCTGCGCACGTGCATCGTGTTGCCGCTGGTCTCGCCCTTCTCCCAGAGGCGCTGCCGAGACCGGCTGTAGAAGGTGGCACGCCGCGTGCGCAGTGTCGCCTCCCACGCCTCGCGATTCATATGCGCCACCATCAGCACGTGGCCGCTCGCGGCATCCTGCGCCACCGCGGTGATGAGCCCGCTGGCCTCGTCGAAGCGTGGCGTGGCGTCGTCGCTCATGGACGCACCGTGACGCCGTGCTCTCGCAGGTAGTGCTTCGTCGCCGGCAGCCGGTGGTGGTCGAAGTGAAAGATCGTCGCCGCGAGCGCGGCGTCTGCGCCACCCTCCTGCAGGGCAGCGCGCAGGTGCTCGGGCTCGCCCGCACCACCGGACGCGACGACCGGCACCGACACGCGATCGGTCACAGCGTGCAGCAGCTCGATGTCGTAGCCGCGGCCAGTTCCATCGCGGTCCATCGATGTGAGCAAGATCTCTCCCGCGCCGCGCTCGGCCGCCTCGCTCGCCCACTCCAACGCGTCGCGACCTGTCGTGCGGCGGCCGCCGTGCGTGTAGACGCCGAAGCCGTCGCCGTCGCGCCGGGCGTCCACCGCCACCACGACGCACTGCTCGCCGAAACGCTCGGCGGTTTCCGTGATGAACGCCGGCCGCTCGACCGCGGCGGTGTTGAGCGAGACCTTGTCGGCACCCGCCCCCAGCAGGGCATCGACGTCATCGAGGGTGCGCACGCCACCCCCCACTGTCAGCGGGATGAAGACGCAGTCGGCCGTCCGGCGCACCGCGTCGAGCAGGATGTCACGCGCGTCGCTCGATGCCGTGATGTCGAGGAAGACCAGCTCGTCGGCTGAGTCCGCGTCATACCGGGCAGCGAGCTCCGCCGGGTCTCCGGCGTCGCGCAGATCGACGAACTGCATACCTTTGACAACGCGACCGCCGTCAACGTCGAGGCACGGAATGACTCGCTTCGCGAGCGTCACGGCAATGCCGCCACGGCGTCGAGCACGGAGCGGAGCGCCACCGTTCCGTCGAGCACCGCACGACCGATGATGACGCCGGCGGCACCGCGGCTCGCCGCCATCAAGATGTCGTCCGCGCTACGCACACCGCCGCTGAGGTAGACATCGCCCGGGTACATGCGGCGACAGCACTCGAGGCCGTCCAGGTCAGGCCCGGTCAGCATGCCGTCTCGCGCTGTGTTCGTGAACACGATCCCACCCGCGGACCAGTCCTTCCAGCGCTGCAGCACGGCGTCCATGGCATCGCCCGATTCGGTCCAGCCTTCGGCGCGCGTCACGCCGTCTTTCACATCGAGCGCGAGCAAGACGCGCTCGCGCAGCTCGCGACACATGTCGATTGCAATGTCGGGATGCTGCAACGCCACGCTGCCGATGACCACGTGTGTCGCACCCTGCTCGAGCCGGTTGTGCGCGTCCTCGAGCGTGCGAACGCCACCGCCAACCTGCGCCTCACACCAGGACGAACGAGCGGCATGCAGAGCGCGACGAACCGCCTGGCCGCTGTGCGCATCGGGAACGCCTCGCGCAGCATCGAGGTCGACGATGTGCACGCGGCGCACCCCCTCTGCGGCAAACGTACGCACCAAGTCGTCGGGCGCGGCGGGATATGACGTCTCACGCCCGTAGTCGCCCTGGCGGAGGCGCACCACCGCGCCTCCACGCACGTCGATCGCAGGGATAACCAGCGTGTCGCTCATGCTCCACGGGCGAGCGTCGTCGCGCGCGTCGCACACCGTGCGACGAAGTTGGCATAGACGCGCAGCCCGTCGCGCCCGCTCTTCTCGGGATGGAATTGCGTTCCCACGGCGCTGCCACGCTGCACGACGGCGACAATGCTCGAGCCGTAGTCAGTCGTCGCGACAACATCGTGCGAATCGGCCGGGGCGCCGGTATACGAGTGCACGAAATACATCCACGCACCCTCGCGGATGCCCTCGAGCATCCGCGCGCGCCGAGCGATGCGCAGCGTGTTCCAACCGATGTGCGGCACCTTGCGACCGTTGGCGTCGATGCGGCCGACGACGCCCGCGATCACGCCGAGACCATCGCCGCCAGCGCCCTCGTCACTGCGGTCGAACAGCAATTGATGTCCCAGACAGACGCCGAGGACGGGAGTGCCCGCCGCGACGAGATCCTTGATCACTGCCGCGATTCCGGACTCGCGCAGGCGGCGCATCGCCGGCGTGAATGCGCCGACGCCGGGCAGCACGACACCGTCCGATGCAGCGAGCGTGCGCGCATCGTGTGTCACGCAGGCGTCAGCGCCGCCGGCTTCGAGCGCGCGCTGCACGCTGCGCACATTGCCGACGCCGTAGTCGCAGATACCGATGCGCGGCGCGCTCACAGCGTTCCCTTGGTCGACGGGATCGTATGCCCGAAGACGGTGAATGCCTCGCGCGTCGCCAGGCCGAGCGCTTTGAATGCCGCCTCAGCAACGTGATGGAGGTTCTCACCCCGGACACAATCGACGTGCACGGTCGCGCCGGCTGACTGCGCGTATCCCTTGACGAACTCCGCGAGCAGCGACACGTCGAAGTCGTTGATACGGCCGCGCAGCACATCCATCGCCCACAC
>JBHEMA010000290.1:0-8703 GCA_046262795.1 Candidatus Dormibacteria bacterium
GCGTCGGGTAATGCGTCGGGTCGTCGCCCTCGTGCTCGACGGGAGCCGTCACCTTCACAATTGGCTTCTCGCCAGCCCCCGAACCAACGCCGGATTCATCCGATTTCGTCACCGTGTCCGAGTCTTCGTCGACGGACACGCCCGCGTTGGGGTCGGCGATGTCGTCGGGAGCCGGGTCGCGTCCCGGTAGAGGAACGTTGCGATCGTCGTCGGCCACGTCTCCATGCTAGGCAACCTGCACCCGTTCGTGGCTGGCGCGCATGAGCAGCGTGGCGAGCACGCCACCGACGATGACCACCACGGCACCGCTGAAGATGAGCGCGGCGGCGCGGAGCCCGATCGCATCCGCGGCGACGCCGACGCCGACGACCGGAAGCGCCAATCCGATGTACAGCAGGACGAAGTAGTTCGACGCAACCTCCCCTCGTTCCTGCACGGCGACGTGCTCATTGATGCTGGCCAGCCCTGCTCCGATCACCATGCCCTGGCCGACGCCGATCACGATCGTCGCGGCGATGAGCGGCACGATGTTCGTCAACGCCACGGCAAGCGCCGTGAGACACGTCCCCCCGAGGAGTGCGCCACATCCGAGCGACAACGCCACGGTCGGCGCCATGCGTCGCGTGATCAGCTGTCCAAGCGCAGCAGCGATGAGCAACGCCCACGTGATGAGCCCGATGGCGGTTGCGCCGGCAACGTGGAGGACGTGCGCGAGAAATCCGGGGACGACGGACCCATACACGCCGAACACTGCGAAGCCGCAGAATCCTGCAACGGCTGCCGGCACGAACTGACGGCGCACCTCGGGCGGAACGCGAAATCGCTGCGGTCGCCACCTCCCGCGCCGCTGCGCCGCGTCTCGCCCCGCCAGCACCAACGCGACGCACGCAAGGCCACACAGCACCAGGTCCACCACAAAAGGCGCCTCGAGCGGCTTGGTCACGTGATCCGCGACCAGGCCCGACAGCAACTGTCCGCTGCCCAGGCCGCCCAGGTTGGCGGCGACGGCGATGATGGTTGCGCGGGAGCGCTGCTGCGGCCAGAGATCGACCAGCGCAGCCGTCGCCGTCCCGGTGAAGATGGCGGCGGACACTCCTGACAGCACCCTCCCGGCGAGCAGCGCGCCGAGCCCGCCGGCGACGAGAAAGAGCGCTGCACTCGCCGCCGAGAAGACGACGCCCGGGAGCAGCACCCGCCGCCTGCCGATGAAGTCCGAGAGCCGGCCGATGAGCATCAGCGACAACACGACAGTCACCGCGTACACGGCGAAGATGACCGTGATCGTCAGCTGCGAGAAGCCGAACCGGCTCTGGTATGTGGGGTACAGCGGTGTGGGCAGCGTCGTGCCCATCATCACGACGAAGAAGGCGAGCGCCACGAGCGCCACGGACATCCGCGCCCGAACTGCCGCGCTCATGGCGGACCATGGTGCACTGCGCGGCGTCGTCAGCGGCGGACGCGGAACAACGCGGCGCCGGCGATGCAGAGTGCGATGGTGGCGAACCACCACGGAGCACCCTCGGGAACATCGCTCGCCGGCGCCGCGAGGTACGCCATGGTGGCGATGTCGTAGTGGTTGCCTGAACCACTGGTGTCGGTTTGTGTGTCGTGCGCGACCTGCACCGTGGTGAACACGTCACCCTCGTCGCTCAGTGCCAGCGCGCGCGGCGTGTTGCCGTCGGTGAGGTTCGCGCTGTATCGCGCGATCCACTGCTGCGCACCACCACTGAGAGCGTACGTCACGGTCACCGCGTCACCGCCCGCCACAGGTGGTGTCAACGGTGTCGGTGCACGTGCGCCGCTGTACCCGGTGACGACAGCGTCGTTGCCGTCGCGCGTGACTGCGACGGCAACGGGGAACTGCGTCGAATACTCCGGCGTGTTGAGTGTTTGCTCCCAGAGCTGCGCGCCCGTGCTGGTGTCGTACGCGAGCGTCGCCCAGGCGGTGTCGCCGGACTTGCCACTGGGCTCGATCTGTCCGGTGACGACCGCCAGGGCGCTCGACGGGCTGCTCGCAACCGCCATGCCGAAGTTGACGCCGCCTGCGGGCCCCGAGTAGCGCGACGCCCAGAGCTGCGCGCCCGTGGTGCCGTCATAGGCGACGGTGGCGAAGTCATCGGCAACGCTGGTGCTGAAGTTGCTGATGCTGTCGCCGGTGACGACGACGCGACCGTCAGCGTCGACTGTGATGCCGGCGGGTCGATCCGGATACTGGTGCCCGACGCCGTCGTAGCGGCTGCTCCAGGCGACGCTTCCCGGTTGCACCCCTCCGGTGGCGTAGGCAACCGTCGCGTAGTCGAGGTCGAACTGCGTGGTGCCGCCGCTCTGACCGGTGATGTACACGAAGCGTCCGTCATGCGAGATCGCCATCCCCGCCGGCGAGTTGACGACCCCGGTGGTGATGCCGTCGTACTCCGTACGCCACAGCACCGCACCAGTCGTTGCGTCATACGCCTCGCCCGCCCAGTCGATCTCGCCACCCCCCTTCTCGATGTTCACGGTCACGTACACCTGTGAGCCATCCGGGCTGCTCACGATGTCGGTCCCGACGTCATGCACATTCGCATCGACATTGCGCGTCCGCCAGCGCTGCGCTCCCGTCGTCGCGTCGTACGCGATGGTGACGAGATCGCGGTCGTGCGATTCGAGCAGCGGCGCGTCGTAGCTGCCCCCGGTCACATAGACCGCGGCGCCGTCCGCGGACACCGTGATGGCGTTGGGCCGGTCGTAATGACCCGTGGACTGATAGGTCGACGACCACAGCTGCGCACCTGAGTGGCCGTCGTACGCGAGCACCACCCACGACGCCGGTGAGTTGTACGGGTCGCTGCTGTTGAGCGCCTCGTCGATGGCGGCAACGAACACGCGGCTGCCGTCATGCGAGACGGCGACACGCGGCTCGAGCTGGTCCGAGCCCTGTGTGATCGCCGGATCGTCGTAAACGGTCGCCCACGATTCGCAGCGGTCGTTGACTGTGGGCAGCGAGCAGCCGTAAACGCCGGCGCGCGCCGCGAGCGGGATCATGGACAGCCCGGCGACGGCGAGGGCAGCCGAAGCGGGGAGCAAACGGAATCGCCTCATCCTTCCTTCGCGCCAGTGTAGGGCGGTCGGTTACGGGACCGCTCACAGGTCTTGACAAACGTCCGTTGACACCCGTCCGGGCGCTCACTACCGTTCGCCTAGCGTGGCATAGACCGACCCGTCCCGAGAGGAGCCCCGGCACATGAACACCGTCGCCTTCACCAGCAACGTCCGAGACCTGTCGACGCAGGATGGCTACCAGTTCGAGTTCATGTGCATGCGCTGCGGCAACGGCTACCGCTCGTCGTTCCACCGCTCGCTGTTCGGTTTCGGCGGCAAGGTGCTCGCCATCGGCGGCAGCCTCCTGGGGCAGGGCCAGATCGAGAGCGCGGGGTGGGACGCCACGATGCTCCGCGACGGCACCGGAAGCCCGGCGAAGGACAAGGAGCTCGGTAAGGCCGCCGAGGAGGTCCGCAAGCTCTTCTATCAATGCAGCCGCTGCGGCAAATGGGTCTGCAAGGAGCTGTGCTGGAACGACGAGCGCGGGATGTGCGTCGACGACGCGCCGAAGATGGGCGAGCAGCTCGCCGCGATGCAGGCCGACGCTCAGCGGCAGCAGCTCGAGCAGAAGCTCATGCAGGAAGACCTCACCAAGGGCATCAACTACACGCAGCAATCGACGGGGCTCTGTGCCAAGTGTCATCAGGAATCCGGAGGTGGCAAGTTCTGCCAGCACTGCGGCGCGCCGCTTGCTGCGGCACCCGATGCGGTGAAGAAGTTCTGCACCAACTGCGGCACCGAGCTGACGGCGGGGACGAAGTTCTGCGCCGAATGCGGCACGCCGGCGCCCGCCTGATCGCGCTGCTCGTCATCGCGCACACAGAAGCGCCGTGCATTACCGGCTGAGCGCTGCGGGCGGTGAGGTCGTCGAGGAGGGCGACGGCAACGTCGACGTCGCCAACAAGGTCCTCACCGTCGCACCGCAGCTGGGCCAGCCCCTGCGTATCGAGCCCGCCCAGATCACGGAGGTGAGTGAGCCCGCGCCGTACATGGTGCGCATCCGGCTCAGCGACGGCAGCAGCGTCGATCTGTCGCAGCTCGGCCAGATGCGTACGCAGATCCTCTCGCAGATCGGTGATTTGCGCGTTGCCGATGCGCATCACGGGCTCGTCACCATCGGCATCGGCAAGGGCATGCGCTTTCACGGCGCCGTGAACGGCGTGGAAGCGGACATCACGCTGTACGACGATGGTCTCGTCGCGGTCCCGGTCAGTGGGCTGCCCGAGCAGGCGCCGTACACGATCATCGAGAACATCTCGACCGATCCCTCGGGCTATCGCATCGAGGTCGACACCGGCGACGGCACAGTACTCGTGGTGCAACGGCTGGCGCAGATGACGTCGCGGTTTCTCGACGAGCTGCGCAAACGCGCGTCCGAAGCACGTGGCCGCACCGCGGCGTTTCTCGCGACTCTGCTACCGGGACTGGGACCCATCGCGGCTCGGTCGGCGTCCAACGCGCTGCGCGATGGAGTCGCTGCCCCGAAGCCCGCGCTGGACGCCGTGGACACGGGCATCTGGCCGACATTGCTGCAAAGCGCGGCACTGCCCTACCGGCTGAAATGTGCGCAGTACATCGAGACCATCGCTGAGGTGGCGCTGGGATTTCATCAACGCGTGTCCGTCGAAGTCGCCGCTACGGGTGCAACTGGTCTTCAGAAGCCGCACGACAACAATCTCGCTGGTCCGGGTGTGGGCCAGAGCCAGGGCATGCCGATGCTCGAGCGCGGCATGGGAATGCAGATGGCGGAAGGCATGATGGGGCAGGGCCGCTTCAGCGGCGGCGGCGGTGCGATGGGCGGGGGTTTCGGCGCACCCTTCGGGATGATGGGCGGCATGCTCGCGATGCGCATGCTGCGCGGCGATTCAGCGTGGGCGGGCGGCGGCCAGCAACAGGCGCAGACGATGTTCAACGTGCCGGACGCGCCGCCGGCAACGACGGGTGGCGGCGCGACGCCCGCGCATGACGACTTGACCGCGTTGACGGTGAGTGCGGGCGGTGAGGAACCGACGATTCGCGCGTTCCTGCTGGCGCGAACGTCCAACGGTCATCTCATCTACGAAAAGTTGAACCAGGAGGACCAGGGCACGTACGTCTTCAACGCTCCCGAGCTGAGCCTGCACGCGTTCAACCGCATGCTCATGCTCCTCGGCTTCCACATCGAGGTGATCGGCGGCGTGGCCGGACAGGTCGCGACGGGCCCCGGTGCGAAATACGCCGAGGCGATCAAGCAGCTCCCCTACCTGAACCGGCTCGCGCAGACATTCATCGCGAACGTCTGGCACGTGGAAAACTGGGACAACTGGCAGACGGCGCTTCTCAAGGCGATTACATAGCGGCCGCGACGCGATTGATCCGCCGCAGCCGGCTACTGGCTGAGACCGTTGCTGGCGTTGGAGAAGACGTTGTTGGTCTGTGCGCCGACGACGCTGAGGATGACGATGACGACGATCGCGACGAGGATGAGGATCAATCCGTACTCGACGAGCCCCTGACCACGCTCGAATGCGCGGACGTCCCGACGCAGGGTGCGCGCGACGGCGCTTGTCAGATGCTGGGAGATGCCGGTCAGTTGATTCCTCATCATTCGGAGTATCCATGGTGTTGCATCGCCATCGCGCTGACACACGAGTGTCGAACGTGTAACGAACGCGAGGGGCTCAGTGGACGATCTCCGCCGCATGCAGCGCCGCACCGTAGCCGTCGGGCAGCGGCCGAGGCGCGGCCGGACCGACGTAGAGCGCCGATGGCCGGATGAGCCGGTTGTTCGCGGCTTGCTCTGCGATCGCCGCAGTCCACCCCACGGTTCGGCTGCAGGCAAAGGTCGGAGTGAACATGTCACGCGGCACGCCGACGCTGTTCATCACCACGCCTGCATAGAACTCGACGTTTGTGTACAGGCGCCGTCCCGGTTTCAGCTCCTCGAGCAGACGCAGTGCTGTCTGCTCGACATGCCGAGCGAATTCGGCCTGCTCACCGCCGAGCTCCGTGGCAACGTCGCGCAGCAATGTCGAGCGCGGATCGTCGGTCTTGTACACGCGGTGGCCGAATCCCATGAGTCGCTGTCCCGCTTGGATCTCGGCGCGCAGATACTGCTCAGCTCGGTCAGGTGTGCCGATGGCGTCCAGCATCGCGAGCGCGCGCGACGGCGCGCCTCCGTGCAGTGGACCTGCCAGCGCGCCGATCGCGCCGGTGAGCGCCGACCCGATGTCGGACCCTGTCGACGTGATGACGCGCGACGTGAATGTCGACGAGTTGAAGCCGTGATCCATCGTGAGGATGAGGTACTGCTCGAGTGCGCGCGCCGCGCGCGGACTCGGGCGCTCACCGTTGAGCATCTGCAGGTAGCTGGCCGCGTAACCGAGGTCCGGATCTGGATCGACGGCCGGCAACCCCTGCTGATGACGTTGCAGCCGCATGAGCAGCACCGGAACGACCGCGGCGATGCGCAAGCAGTCTGCACGCACCTGCGCCGCGGTGATGTCGAGTGTCGGTTGCGATCCGAGTGCTGCGGCGGTGATTGACACGGCCGAGCGCAGCGCGGAGAGCGGGGTGTAGTTCGGCAGCGAGCCGATACCGCGCAACATGTCGGCTATACCCTCGGGGAGCTTGCGCGCATTGACCGTCAGCGCTGTGAACTCACGTAGCTGCGCGTCGTCAGGGAGCGAACCCTCGACCAGCAGGTGCCACACCTGCTCGAATGAACAACGTCGCGCCAGCTCGACCGCGTTGTAGCCGCGATAGTGGAAGAAACCCTGCTCGCCGCGCACATCGCCGACAGACGTTTCCGCGACGGCGACACCCTCGAGTCCGCGCGGTGCGAGCTCGCCGCTCGGCGCGGCGCCGGCCGGCTGCACCTCTTCGATGTGGGCCACGCGCACGACGTGGCGTATGGACAGGATGCCGGCGACGCGATCGCCGTCGAGCACCGGAAGGTGGCGGAACCGATGACCACGAAAGATCTCGAGCGCCTTCGCGACCGGATCGATCACGGACAACGTGAACGGATCACGTGTCATGACCTCGGCGACGCCCGTGCCCGTCGGGTCGATGCCATGGCCGACGGAGCGCAACAGGTCACGCTCACTGACCATGCCGACCAGCCGGCCGCTCGCGTCGAGCACCGCGGCGGCGCCGACTTTGTGCTCGTCGAGGACCTTGCTTGCCTCAGCCAGCGACATCCCTTCGCGTACCGCGACGGCCGGCTTGTGCATCAGATCCGCGACGGAGAGCGTTTCGGTCACGGCGGTCAGTGTACCGGCCGCGTGCGCGAATCCGTAAGCCGTCCATAAAGCGCACCGTATGCCGCGAAGGCGTGTTGCAGAGCGGTACACGGTGCAATCATGTGCACGTGTTTCGCGCGCTGGGCGCTCGACTCTCCCTCGACTGGAAACACACCGACGACGTGGCCGTTGCGATGGCGGCGGCGCAGGCCACGTGGCAGTGGGCCACGCGCGAGTTCGAGGACGCGCCCGCCACCTGGCACGAGGGTGAGATCACCAGCGGCGAGCTGCGCGTGCAGGCTGTGCACGCGTCCGACGGCGCGCGCACGCTCTACCGCACGACGCTGCACCGGCCGGACCTCTGGGACATGTCGCTCGTGTGGCGCACCACCGTCGATGTCGTGCAGGCTCCAGATTGCGTCGAGCTCGGCGTCGCCGTCGAGCAGGACCTCCGTCATCACGGGATCGCGCCCTCACCATTGCAACCACCGCTGCTCCAGCTGTTGCAATCGCTCATCGCGCGCGGCGCCATGGCGGGGAGTCAACCCGTCACCGCCGACGCGCAGGCAGTCGTGGGCACGGACAGCGTCGCGCACTTCATCGAGCGCGTCTTGCTCGACAGCGAACGGCGGCTGCCCGTGCTGCTGTTCACCGCCGTGAAGGAGCATGACGGCGAGTACACGCCACCGGGGACAGATCCCGCACTGGTCGCGCGTGAGCTCTGCGGGCTGGCACACGTCTACCTGCTGCCGCGCGCAGAGGACACGCACAAGCTGACAAAGCGCTTGCACCTGCTCTCCGCGTACGACGGCGCGATTCGCATTTACTGGCCGAGTTTTCGATTGAACGACCCACCGCCGCGCCACCCGCTGCATCTCCGCACACGTCTCAACGTTTCCAGCGTTCCGGCGATCATGCGCCGCATCGTCGAAGCCGGCGCACGGGCGTATCGGCCGCCGGATGGCGTCAACGCGCTGCTCGCGTTGCGGCGGCGTGAGCAGCAACGCGCCCGGATCGCAGAGCTCGTCGATGCCGAACCGGACGCGGATCGGCGTGTCGAAGCCGTGACGGCAGAGCTCATGCAGGCAATCGACGAGAACGTGCGTCTCGCACAGGAGAACGAAACGCTGCGCGATGAGCTGGAGCGCAGCAGCCGACGGCTCGAAGACCACGAGCGTGAGATCAGCGGCGTCCCGCAATCAACAGAACGTCAGCCGGATGTTGCGCTGGCGAATCCGGTGACGATGTCACCGAGCTCCTCGCCGCGATCCTCCTGAAGAAAGTGTCCCGCGCCTTGCACCACCGGGTGGTGCAAGCCACGCGCGCCGGGTACCAGCTGCTTGAGGAACTCGTCGGCACCACGGGTGACCGGATCCGAGTCGCTGAACGCGCACAGGAA
>JBHEMA010000291.1:0-8052 GCA_046262795.1 Candidatus Dormibacteria bacterium
CACCCAGCAGTGCGACACCGCCTGGTGCGCCGAGCACCGCAATTCTGTCGACCGTGTCACCTACTGCCGCCGGCATGCGGGCCTGATGCGCTCGCTGACCCCATCGGTCTTCTCGGATCTGCCGGCATTGGGCAACCGCGCTCCGTCGCTCGTGATCTGGGTGGGCCGGCTGATCGACTTCGACGTTCGCGCGCTACTCGCGGTGTCGTCCAGCGATGAGCGCGTCGGCGTCGACCGTGTCGTCCCCGAACACCGCGGCGGCGTCTGCGTGTGGGTCATGCGCTGGCATTCGGCCATGAACGGCGCCCGCGACGTGACGCTCGAGGTCAGTGAGGTTGAGGACGCGACGGTCGTGCTCCGCGCCGATGGCCGCCAGCTCTTCGCGGCGCAGCCGGCGTGCATCACGGCGCGCCTCCAGGGCAATCGGTTGTCGGAGGTGCATCAACGGGCGGCTCGCGCGCTCTTCTGCAGCGACCTGATGAACGCGCTCGAGCAGCACGTGCACGGCAGCCCCCTGTACCTCGCCGGCTGAGCAGCAGCGCGTCACCGTCTTAATCGAGACGTACGCTGGCGTCTGTGCGCGCCATCGTCGTCGAGCATCCCGGTGGTCCCGAGGTGCTTCGCGTGAGTGACGTTCCCGATCCACAGGCGGGCCCTGACGACGTGCTCATCAGCGTCGCCTTCGCCGGAGTGAACAGGGCGGACCTGTTGCAGCGGATGGGCTTCTATCCGCCGCCCCCGGGAGCCTCGGACATCCTCGGGCTGGAGGTGTCCGGAACCGTCGTGGCAGCGCCGCGATCGTCCGGGCTCGCCGCCGGCGACCGCGTCATGGCGCTGATCGAAGGCGGCGGGTACGCGGAGCTCGCCGCGACCCGGGCGACGCAGGTGATGAAGGTCCCAGCGTCGCTCGATTTGATGCGCGCGGGCGGTGTTCCCGAGGTGTTCATCACCGCGCATGACAACCTGTTCACCCGGGCGCAGCTGCAGCACGGCGAGACGGTGCTCATCCACGGCGGCTCCGGTGGAGTCGGGGCGGCGGCCATTCAGCTGGCGCATCATGCGGGCTGCAGAGTCGCCGTGACGGCAAGCGCGCCGAAGCTGGGCCGGTGCATGGAGCTCGGTGCCGACGTCACCGTCGACTACGCCCGCGACGATTTCGTTGAACGCGTGAAGAAGGAGACAGACGGACGCGGTGCGGACGTCATCCTCGATGTCATGGGTGCCGCATACCTCGAACGCAACATTGCTGCGCTCGCTCCCGACGGCCGGCTTGTGATCATCGCAACGCAGGGCGGAGCCACGGCGGAGCTCAACATCGCGCCGATGCTGCGCACGCGCGCCAGCATCATCGTGACGACGCTGCGCGCACGTCCGCCCGAACAAAAGGCAGCGATCGTGGCGCGTATGGTGGAAGCGGTGCTGCCGCTCCTGGCGGACGGCGCCCTGCGTCCCATCATCGACCGCGTGCTCCCGCTGGCCGATGCCGGGGACGCGCATCGTGCGTTGAACGCCGGCGAGATCTTCGGCAAAGTGTTGCTCCAGGTCGCAGAGGTGCAGTGAGATGAGGGCAATGGAGCTGAATGCGCAAACATGGGACGCGGTGGTCGTCGGTGCCGGCCACAACGGCCTCACCTGTGCCGCCTACCTGGCCCGCGCCGGCAGGCGCGTCCTCGTGCTGGAAGCGCGCGATCGTGTCGGCGGCGCGTGCACACTGACGCATCCCTTCAGCGATCCGAGGTACGTCGTGAGCCCGTGCGCGTACGTCGTCGGTCTCCTCCATCCGCGAGTGGTCGCAGAGCTCCACCTGCGCCGGCACGGATACAGCGTGCAGCACATCGATCCACATCTCTGGTGCCCGTTCGACGACGGCACGTCGCTCACCTTGTGGGACAGCGCTGAGCGCAACCGTGCAGAGGTGGCACGGATCGCGCCGTCAGACGTCGACGGATACCGGCGCTACGAGGATGTGTTTCGCCGCGTCCGCGAGGCCCTGCGATCACCGGCGCGCGACACGTGGCTTGGTGACGCGCCCGCGCGCGCTGAGCTCGAAGCGCTCCTGGGCCATGACCGCGAGCTGACCGGCGTGCTGTTCGAGGAGAGCATCGCGAGCGTGGTCGAACGCCACGTGCGCGACGAACGGTTGCGCACCGCGCTGCACGGACAGGGCCTCATCGGCACGTGGGCGGGCCCGCGTGATCCCGGCACGGCTGCCATCCACGCCATGCACTCGTTGGGCACCCTCGACGGTCGGGGCGGCGCGTGGGGCTATGTCCGGGGCGGCATGGGTGCCATCTCAGCGGCGCTGGCCGCAGCGGCGACTGAGGCCGGCGCGACCGTGTCGTTGGAGACGCCGGTCGCACGAATCGCCCGCGGCGAGGTCGTGCTCGCAGATGGCAGCGTGATCCACGCCGCGTCAGTCGTGAGCAACGCGGATCCGCGCACGACACTCGCGCTGTGTGGCGAAGACGCCGACGACGGCTTTCGTGCGCGCGTGCACGGCTGGCGCATGGAAGGGCCCGTCATCAAGCTGAACTTCGGCTTGCGTCGCCTGCCGCGCTTCACTGCCGCTCGGAGCGGTGACCAGCCCGAGCGCGCCATGGTGACGGTCGCTCGGTCGATCGACCACACACAGGCAGCATACGAACGAAGCCGCACGGGTGTTGCCGCGCCCGGCTGGGCGGAGCTCTACGTGCACACTGCGTACGACCAGAGTGTCGCGCCCGCGGGCAAGCACACGATGAGCGTCTTCGCACAGTACGCGCCGTACCGGCTTGCAGCGGGAACGTGGGACGACGTGCGCGAGGCCGTCGCAGACGAGGTCGTCGACATGATCGCGCGCTTCGCACCCGATATTGCCGACTGCATCGAACATCGCCAGGTGCTGGCGCCGCCCGACATCGAGCACGCGGTCGGGCTCGCCGGCGGCCACATCTTCCAGGGCGAGTGCCTTCCGGAGCAGATGTGGTCGCAGCGATTTACGCCACGCACGCCGATGCCTGGCGTGTACATGTGCGGAGCGGCGACGCATCCCGGTGGCAGTGTCATAGCCGTCAATGGGCGCAACGCCGCCATGGCGGTGCTCGCCGACCTGGACGCCGGAGTCAGCCTTCCAGGATCACCGCGTCCGCTTCGATCTCGACGAGATACTCCGGCGACACCAGGGCGGCGACCTGCACCAGCGACGTCGCCGGGCTGATGTCGCCGAACACCTCGTGGTGTGCGCGGGCGACGTCGTCGAGCACGCGCATATCGGTCACGAAAATTCGCGAGCGGATGACGTCGGCTGCGTGCGCGCCCAACTCTTCAAGGGCTCTCACGATGATCTCGAGCGCCCGACGGGCCTGCGCGTAGGCCCCGGCCGGGGCCGAGCCGTCAACGTTGATGCCAACCGTGCCTGAAACTGCGACGAAAGGGCCGGCACGTGTGGCTCGCGAGTACCCATATCGCTGCTCCCACGGTGCGCCCGACCCGACATGCGTTCGTTCAGCCATGAAGCGTGGATTGTATCCGCGCATTTGTGAAAGCTTGGGAGCAGCGATAGACTGTGCGGCTCATGCCGGACGTCCTCACCGAGCGGGCGGGGCCGACGCGCGCCGAGCGCAATCCGCACGGCGGCTCGCTGCTTGCAGGCGCGTTGCACCGGTCGGGCGTGTCGACACTCTTCACGCTTCCAGGCGGTCACATCCTGCTGCTGCTCGATGCATGCGGCGACGCGGGCATTCGCGTGATCGACACGCGTCACGAGGGCGCCGCGACGCTGGCGGCGGAAGGATGGGCGCTGGCAACGGGTCAACCCGGCGTTGCAGCGGTGACCGCGGGGCCCGGGTTCGCCAACGGCTTCGTGGGCCTGCTCGACGCCGGCGCATGGTCGGTGCCGCTGCTGATGATCGCGGGACGCACCGGCACCAACCATCAGGGGCGCGGCGCGGTGATGGACGTCGATCAGCGCGCGATCGCAGCACCGGCGACGAAATGGGCCGCAAGCTGCACGCAACCAGGGCGCATCGGCCGGTATGCGACGGAAGCGCTGCACCGCGCGCGCAGCGGTTGTCCCGGTGCCGTGTATCTCGACGTGCCGTGGGATGTCATGCGCGCGGAACCGGCACCCCTCGACATCACCACCGACGGACTGCCCGCCGCGGTGGCACCGCCGTCTGCGTCGCCGGCCGTCATCGGCGAGGTGCTCGGCGCGCTACGCACGGCAGAGCGGCCCGTCATCGTCGCCGGCAGCGGCGCCTTCTGGTCGGGTGCGGGCGGCGACATCGCGGCCTTCGCGGAAACGGCGCAGATCCCTGTCATCACCGCGAGCGCTGCGCGCGGTGTCGTCGCGGATTCGCATCCATGGTCACTCGGCTCAGTCGTGCACGGTGGTCTCGCCATCCCCAGCGCCGATTGCGTCCTGCTGCTGGGCTCTGCGTTCAACGCCAACGTGATGTACGGCAACGCGCCACTGTTCGGGACCGATCAGCGGGTGATCCAGGTCGACATCGCAGCGGAACGCCTCGGCGGCAACCGCACTCCGGCCATCGCGGTCACGGGTGATGCCGGCAGCGTCGTGCGCGATCTGCAGCAGGCGTGGCGCGGTGGCAGCGACCGATCGCAGTGGCTCGAGCAGGCACGCGGGTACGCCGCGGCGTCGCTGCAGTTCTGGGACCAGCAGGTCGACGCGCACGCGACTGAGCTGCTCCATCCGGGCGCCGTGACACGTGAGATGGCGCGCTTTGCGCGCGAGCGATTCGGTGGTGACGTCACCTTCGTCGCCGACGGCGGTGACGCGCTCGCATGGGCGCTTGCGTACTTCTACGCCGAAAAGCCGGGACGGCTGCTGACGACGACGACCGCGCTGGGCACGCTCGGTGTCGGCGTGCCCTTCGCCATAGCTGCCAAAGCGGCGCGCCCTGACGAGCCGGTCTTCCTCTTCGTCGGTGATGGGTCGTACGGATTGACCGCCATGGAGATCGACACAGCCGTGCGCCATGACCTCCCCATCGTCGTCATCGTGTCGAACAACGCGGGTTGGGGCGATGTCCGCCACGAGCAGGACCAGTTCTTCGGCGCAGGGCATCGCGTTGCCAGCGAGCTGCAACGGACGCGCTACGACAAGCTTGGGGAGGCGCTCGGCGCACACGGCGAGCACGTGGAGCGCCTGCAGGAACTGCGCCCCGCGCTGCAGCGCGCCGTCGACAGTAACCGCTGCGCCGTGATCGACGTGACGACCGATCCGGCGGTGCTTTCCGAGCTCCTGCGAATGGTCGCCAGCATCGGATTGATGTGAGCATGCGCGCGGTCAAGCTCGTCGATGCGCACGACCTGCGTGTCGTGGAGCTTCCCGATCCCGAACCCGCGGCAGACGAGGTCCTCATCCGCGTCGACGGCTGTGGCATCTGCGGCTCGGACCTCAGCTCCTACAAGGTCGGGCTGTTCACCGACGCCGTACCGGGGCATGAGTTCGCCGGCACCATCGAGGCCACCGGAGACAACGTCACCGGCTGGCGCACCGGCGATCGCACCGTCGTCGATCCCAAGATGCCCTGCGGCGCCTGCGAGGACTGCCGGCACGGACAGTCGCACCGCTGCGCGATCGCGCTCACCGCGGGACTTGGATTCGCCCGCGACGGCGGGTTCGCTCAGCATGTCGTCGCACCCGCCACACTGCTCCACCGGCTTCCGCTGACCCTCGGGTTGCACGACGCCTGTCTCGTGGAGCCGCTGAGCATCGCCATCCATGGTGTCGAACGTGCGCGACTGCGCGAACCGACGTCCGCGATCGTCGTCGGGCTCGGCCCCATCGGCCTCTTCACGGTTGCGGTGCTCAAGGCTCGCGGCATGGAACCGATCATCGGCGTCGATCCGGTTGACGATCGGCGGCGCCTCGCGCTCGAGCTCGGAGCCGGCAACGTCGCGGGTGAGCTGCACGAGGTACGTGCAACCGTGGAACCGTCGCAGGCCGTGTTCGAGTGTTCGGGCAAGGCGGAGCTGTTGCATGGCGTCGCCGACCTCACCGCTCCCGGAGGCGTGATGGTGATGTTGGGTGTGCCATTCGGTGAAGCCACGGTTGCACCGCTGATGTGGGTGACGCGCGAGATCGACATCCGGGGCAGCATCGCGCAGACGGTCGACGACTTCGAGGCGTCCATCGCCATGCTTGCCGGCGACCCGTCGCTCGCCCGCATCGTCACCAAGCGCATCGCACTCGACGATGTGCCGAGCGCGTTCGAGGACCTGCTCGCGCCGAGCTCGGGCGGAAAGATCGTGGTCGATCCCGCGCTGTAGCGCGGCTAGGCGATCGCGATCGGCGCGACGGCGCGCCAGCAGTACCACGCGACCGCGCTGCGATGCGGACGGAACGAGTCGCCGAGTGGTCCGAGCTGTTTCGGCGTCGGCGCTGCATCGAGCTGGTGGATGCGCCTCCACCCGTTGCGCACGCCCAGGTCGTCAACGGGCCACACGTCCGGGCGGCGCAGCTGAAAGATCAGGAACATCTCGGCCGTCCAGCGGCCGATGCCGCGGATCTGCGTGAGCCGAGCGACCACCTCCTCGTCATCGAGGGCATCGAGATCGTGCGCGGGCACGGTGCCGTCCGTGAACTTCCGTGCGAGGTCGACGACGGCAGCCTGCTTGTTGGCAGACAGACCGGCAGCGCGAAGCCGCTCGTGCGTGATCGCAAGCATCGCCTCGGGTGTGGGCGCGCCGTCGAACAGCCCGGCAACACGCGCGTGTATGGCACTCGCCGCCTTGCCGGCCAGCTGCTGAAAGACGATCGCGCGCAGCAGCGCCTGAAAGGCGTCGGCGGACGGCTCTCGGAGTTGCACCGGACCGACGGCGTCGATGACGGGCTTGAACGCGGCGTCAGCGCGAACGATCGCCGCTTCGATGCGGTCCATGGACGTACATCCTGCAACGTCGAGGACGGCGGCCTCGTGAGAACGTGACTGCGGGGCCCGCGCCGCGAGCCCCGCAGCCGACAGTCGGAATATCGGGTTGCGACGGTCGTCAGACCGCGGCCAGCGCGCGCTCCCCGCTGACCTCGCGAAGCTCGCCGGTCTTCACGTCGTAGACGAAGCCGCGGATCGACTCCTTCCGCGGAATGAACGGACTCGCCTTGATCCGCTCGATCGACTGCCGCACATCAGCGTCGGCATCAGCAAAGGCCTCCAGCGCGAACGGTGGCTTGATCCCCGTCTCCTGCTCGACCTGGCGCTTCACCTCGTCGTCGCTGAAGCTGACCATGCCGCATTCGGTGTGGTGGATCAGGACGATCTCCTCGGTCCCGAGCAGTCGCTGCGAGATGAGCAGCGAGCGAATGGCGTCCTCCGTGATGACGCCACCCGCATTGCGGATGACGTGCGCGTCGCCGATTTCGAGCCCGAGTATCTTCTCGGGATGCAAGCGCGCGTCCATGCACGCGATGACCGCGAGGTTCCTCGCCGGCGGGATCGGGGCCTGGCCCGCGGTGAACGACTGCTGGTAGCTGCGGTTGTTATCGAGCAGCTGGTCGATGGTGGACATGTGAACTCCTTATCTCGTGTCTCTGATGTGCGCGGCGCACGCGGACGCCTCGCTACAACAATGATCCGATGAACGCTGGTGAGCCGGCGTTCAGACGCGACAGATCGCGGTACCACAGCAGCCGTGGTCGAGCCACAACCGCCGCGTGAGCGTGGAGCGCGGGATCAGCGTCACGCGCAAGACCCTAGCAAATCCCGACCTCTCGGATCAACTTTTCGGAGCTGCCGCGGTTGCCAGGCCGTCGATGACCCTCGCACCGGCGACGGCCGTAAGCGCCGCCGGCGATATCTCGAGCTTGATTGAGCGGCTGCCGCCGCCGACGACGACACGGTCGCGCTGCATGACGGCGGAGTCGATGTAGAGCGGCAACGTCGACGGTAGAGCGAACGGTGTTACCCCGCCGATGAGCATTCCGGTCACCTCAGGCGTCATCTCCGCAGGTGCAAACGACGCCTTGCGCACGCCGAGCAGATTGCATATGGTGTGATTGACGTCGAGCCGCGTCGTGGCCAGCGCGACGCATGCGCATGCTCTGTATGGTTC
>JBHEMA010000292.1:0-3927 GCA_046262795.1 Candidatus Dormibacteria bacterium
AAACGTGCAGGTCGTGCGCGATCGTGTCGCTGCCGTACGAGTCGACGATGGCGATCGTCTCGCCCTGCCCCTTTTCGTTGTTCTGGTACAGCGGCGACAGGTTGTACGCCGACTGGATCGCCTGCGGCGAGAAGCAGCGACGGTTGACGGAGAAACACTGTGCCTGCGTGGGTGGCGTCGTGCTCGTGCTCACCTGCGCGTAATCCGACACCGTCGGGTGGAAGACCACGGGCGCCGGTCCTGATTTACCGGTGAGCCCGAGCGTCGCCACTCCAGCGATGCCAATGCTCAGCGGCGTCACAACACGCCGCTTCCAACCCCATCGCACCATGCGTTGACCTCCTTCCCCCGACTCCCTGCTCCTGACCAAACAAAGCGTGTTTGACCCAGGCTTTCCTGGGCGACGCGGATTGTGACCGGTGACGGGGTCGGTTTGCAACTGAGCGACCGCAACCCTGTGCGCTACCGTATCCCGGCATCCGCTGACAGGAAGGCGAGCTATGGAGACACTGAGCAGGACAACACGATTGCGCGCGGCGGTGTGCCGAGGGACGTTCGCAACAATGGCTGCCGGCGTTGTGACGACCGCGGCCAGCGTCAGCGCACCGTATGCGCACGCATCGTCGCCACCGCATTTCGCTCACTCGGTGCCCACGGAACCGGGCGGGGCGATTGGCGGCACAGAACCGAGCGCCGCGGTCAACGCCGATGGTGAGCGCCTGGTCACGTGGCAGGGCGGTGATCCCGTCGACATCAGCGTCGACGGACACACGTGGGCGCAGTCAACGGGAGGCCACGACAGCGGCAAGTGCACCGACGCAAGCGGAGCGCGAGAATTGTTCGACGCGGGCGACGTCGACATCGCCATCGACGCCGACGGTCACACGGCGTACGTCTCGTCGCTGGCGTTCAATGAAACGGACGGCATCGGCATCGACATCGTCGACGGCACCGAGCAAACCGACGGCTCATATCAATGGAGCGTCGCGAACTGTCACGCGGGCGAACCCGCGTCCGATCGTCCTTGGATCGCCGCCGGTCCCAATCACGGCGACCTCGTGCTCTACGAGAAAGATCTGCATCTGGAGACGCCTGCTGTTCGGGTATCGCACGACGGTGGGCACACCTTTGGACCGCTCTCGCCGGCGCTCGACGATCCGCGTTTCCTCACGTACCCCGCGCAGGTGTTCAACGGCAACTTCGCCGTGGCACACGACGGCACCATCTACGTGCCGTTCCTGGTGCCGGATGCGAAGGACGAGGCGGTCGGTATCGGCTCATCGACCGGGTTTCCAGTGACGGATGTGGTCGTTGCCGTCGGCAAGGAGGACCCGACGACGCACGCGGTGACATTTGTCGATCACAAGATCTCGCCGCCGGCCACGTCGCTGCCGTCGACAGCGAACGTCGCCTACATCTTCGCCTCGCTCGCGCTCGATTCGCAGGACCATCCGGTCGTCGTGTGGTCTGAAGGCGCGACGATGGCCGGTCCCTACGACGTCTACATGAGCAGCTGCGCCGTGTCATGCAACGACCAGGTTGCCGAGGCGAATCCGCTCGCGTCGCCGTGGTCCGATCCGGTCAAGGTGAGCGGAGGTCCCGGTGATCCCGTCAACGGCGGGAGCCACGTGTTTCCGCTGGTTGCAGCGGGCACACCAGGTCGCCTCGCGGTTGCGTGGTACGGAACCTCATACACGGGTGATCCGACCGGTGGCGCGGTGGCGGGGACGTTCGGCAGCTCACCGCCACCCGGCGCTGAAGCGTGGCGCACGTATGTCGCAGAGGCGACCGATTGGCAACCGGGCTCGAATGCGGCTCCGACGTTCTTGATCGTCGATGCGTCGGGACACGACATCCACCAGGGCGACGTCTGCATCGGCGGCACCTTTTGCGACCTCGCCGGTGCGCCGACCTGTCCACCCGTGGGATGCGGCGACCGCTCGCTGTTCGACAACTTCGGTCTCAGCATCGACCAAGCCGGTGGCGCGCTCGTCACGTGGACCGATCTCTCGACGAAGGACAGCAACGGCAACACGGTCACGAGTGTGTTCGCCGCGTGTCAGGACGCCGGCACGTCGTTGATCGACGGCCAGCCGGATCTCAACGGTTGCGCGCTGTCAAAGTTCTCCGGCTCTCAGGCCGCGGTTCCCGACGGCGTACCGCCGCTCCTCGCCGTTGCGGCGATGGGCAGCGCCGGCGTTGTGCTCAGGCGGAAGCGGCGAGCATAGCTACGCTTCGTCGGATGAGCCAGCGCACGATCTGGATCCCGGCGACGACGCCTCGTGAATGCCGCGAGCTTCTGCCGACAGGCATCGACCTGCGCGAAGTCCCGGCGATCGGACCGATCTCGGATGCGCCGCAACACGCCGACATGCTCATCAACGCGTACGACCCGCAGCGTGCCATCGAGGTGATCCCACAGCTGCGCAACCTGGACGTGGTGCAGGTGTTGAGCGCGGGCGTCGACGTCATCGCGCCGCACATTCCGAGCGGCGTGACGCTGTGCGATGGATCGGGTATCCACGACGCATCGGTCGCGGAATGGGTGGTGATGGCGACAATCGCGATGCGCCGCGGCTTGCCCGATCACATCCGTTCGCAGCTCGAGCAGAGCTGGAATTTCATGAGCGGCGCCGATCTCGAAGGTGCGAGCGTGCTCATCGTCGGGCATGGCTCGATTGGGCGCGCGGTCGAATCGCGGCTGCGCCCGTTCGGCGCGCGCATCGTGCGCGTTGCACGACGTGCGCGCGACGGTGTGCATACAATCGCCGAACTTCCAAAGCTGCTCCCGGAAGCAGACGTGGTCGTGCTGCTCGTGCCGCTCACGGACGAGACGCGCGGCATGGTCGACAGCAACTTCCTCAATTCCATGCGCGAGGGCGCGCTGCTCGTGAATGCTGCGCGTGGACCGGTCGTCGACACCGCCGCGCTGCTCGATGCATTGCGCGGCGAGCACATCCGGGCCGCTCTCGACGTCACCGATCCAGAACCGCTGCCCGATGGTCATCCATTGTGGTCCGCGCCGGGCCTGCTCATCACGCCGCACATCGGCGGCGCGGTGCAGCAGCTGTTCACGCGCGCCTGGCGCTTCGCCGGGGAGCAGGTGCGGCGCTACATCGACGGCGAGCCGCTACGCAACGTCGTCAGCGAGGGCTACTGAGCTCGCGCTGCAGCACCTCGTCGAGTCCCGGCACGTCAGCGTGCAGCTGCTCGCAGATGGGATTGAGCGGCGTGACGGTTGCATAACCCGCGGCGAGCAGCGCCGCATCGCTGCCGGGCTCCAGCTCATCCTTGGTTTCGACGAGCCCCAGCTTCACCCAGCCCTTGCCCACCTCCTGCACATTCGTCTGTACCGCGCCGAAGCTGGCGAGGTGCGCGCGCTTGATGCCGCGCACGTCGGACAACGCCAGGTCCGGCACGTTGAGGTTGAGCACGGTCGCGTCCTTGCTGTCGACGAGCAGCGGGATGATGCGCTGTGCGATCGTCGCCGCTGTGTCCCACTGTTGCGGTGCACCCTCCCGTGCCAGCTTCAGCGAGACGGCGAGCCCCGGCAGCCCGTACGTCCCCGCGCTGAGCGTTGCGCCGACAGTGCCTGAGTGCACGATCGCATTGCCCGTGTTGGCGCCTCGGTTGATACCCGACAGCACGACGTCCGGTCGCTCACCGAAGGCGCCGCGATATGCAAGCAGCACTGCGAATGCAGGCGCGGCGGAAACCGCGTAGCACGGCACGCCTTCGAGTCCCTCGAGCGCGCGCGGTTCGGTGAGGATGCGCCCCTCAGACTCGACCGCACTCAACGCAGCGCTGCTGCCGCTCGCCTCCTTGTCGGGCGCCGCGACGGTGACGTCGAGGCCCGCCGCCACGGCGGCAATCGCCAGCCTGCGAATGCCTTCCGACTCGATGCCGTCGTCGTTCGTGACCAGGATC
>JBHEMA010000293.1:0-3581 GCA_046262795.1 Candidatus Dormibacteria bacterium
GACACCGTTCTGCGGCGCCTGCGGTACGGTGTTGTCGACAGCGTTCGTGTTCTCGTTGCGCGAACCGAATGCTCCGTACTTCCAGCCGAGGGTCGCGAGCACCTTGCCGGCACCGGTTCCGCCGCTGTCGGGCGTGCGGACCACCACGTCGCTGACCACGTTGGCGAACTCGCACGGATACGAACCATCCGCCACGCCGGTGCAGTTGTAGTCGCCCTGGTCGCTGTGCACCGTGGGGAGCGGCAGCGCGACGTTGGTGAACGATGCGGCGCCGTCCGTAGAGCGGAAGAGCCCGCGACTCGTCGCCGCATAGATCGTGCTCGCATTCGACGGATCCACAGCGATGCGGAACGTCAGGATTCCGTTCGGAATGCCGCTGGATGCACTCCACGACTGACCGTTGTTGTGCGTGTAGTAGATGCCGATACCCTCGGTGGAGTAGCGACCCGTGGCGTTGTCGCCGCTGCCCGCGATGAGCGTGCCGCCGTCGGCTGAGGACCATGCGATCGCGCCGATCACCTGCGTCGGCAGGTTGTCGCCGATCGACGACCAGTTGGTCCCGTCGCTGCTCTGCCACACGCCGCCGTCGACGAAGGACTCGAAATAGCGTACCGGTGGCCCGGGATCGAACGCGTACCCGGATGTGCGACCGGCCAGGTTGCCCCAGCCGTCGACATTCGGCCCGTAGTTGGGATCGCTGGCCATGAGCGCGTTGCCCCCGACGGGTTCCCACGCCGCGTTTGCGTTGGCCGAGGCGGGCACCGCTGCAATCGCGTTGCGCTGTGCCACCGCTCGGGCGTAGGCAGCGCCGTCGACGTGGCCGAATGGCGCGGCGTCGCGCGCCTGCATCCATTCCGAGAATCTGTTGGCGTCAGCGGGCGACTCAGGGCCGTTGAGGAGCTCACAACCGGGGACGACGCTCTCGGGCCCGCCTCCGGCGGCGGTGCCGGGAGGGCATGCCTGCTCGGTGGGAGCCGCCGATGCGACTCCGCTGCCGACGCCGCTTCGGGCGATGCCCGCTGAGGCGCTCAACGAGGCAAGCAGTCCAAGTCCCATGAGGATGCGGCGGCGGGTCAATGGTCTCCCTCCTGAAAGGCAGGCGGCAACGCTTCTAACTCTTCAACGTCACCGTTGATCGAATCCTGCGGGCCGGTGGAACTGACGGCGCCGGTGGAACTGATCGCAGGCGCCGACACCGCCCGGTGCGCCCCCAAGGAGCAGGGCTGCAGCCGCACCGCGTCGACCCGACGTCCGCGGTCGCGTAGCGAGCCGAGCGTCAGGACGCGGTCAGAGCCCGCAACTGCGCTTCGGTGACGTGCGGTCCGCCGCCGAAGAGCTGATGCAGGATGTAGTACTCGGTGAGTGGCGCGTCGTCGGTGATCATCGGCCCTGCGCCGGCGAAGGCATCGACCTGATCGTCCTGCAGCCACACCATGTTGCTGACGAGCTGCGTCCACGAGCCGGGCTGCAGGTACGTCGCGTCGGGTGCACCGCTGATGTCGCTGACCGCCTGCGGCGTATCGAGGAAGCGGCTGATGTTCGACCTGTCGAGCGTGATCGGATCGTCCGAGCCGAGCATGTACACGCCGCCGTGGCGAGGACTCGTCATCAGCATGACATGCGGAAACACCGAGCGGAAGGTGCGGAGGTGCTCGCGGAACTGGTCGAGGTCGATGCCGAAGTACAGCCACTGGAACATGAGGCCACCCCGCAGCAACGCATGATGCGCGTCCTCGTAGAACTGCTTCGAGTAGAGCACTGAGGCGCCGGCCGCCTGGATCGGTGGAGGAGGGTCGACGGTGATGGCGTCGTAGCGCCGCGATGTGAGCTTCACGTGGTTGCGGCCGTCGTCCGTGATGATGCGCGCCTTGGGATTGTGGAGATACTGCTGCGCGTCGTCGTAGAACATCGGCATCTGGTTGGGGATGGACGGGGAGAGGTCGACTGCGTCGGTCTGAAAACCGAGTTGCAACGCGGAGCGGAACGTCGTCCCCATGTCGAAGCAGATGTCGAGCAGGGTGCTCGATTGCGGCCGCAGGATCTTCGGGATGTACGCCATCAGCTTCGTGTCGACGCTGAGGGCGGTCATGGCGGTGCCACTTGCGTAGAGCCGGCGGAGGTATGGTGGCCCGCCTACCGCATCGACGGTGGAGAGACGGTCCTCGGTGTGCACTGTCCGGAGTCCGCTCTGCGCGATGCGGTGCTGCGTCGCGGTCAGCACGAGGGGTGAACCGGTAGCGACCAGCAACGGCGGTATCACGACCCCAAGCGCCGTCGCCGCCGTCAACCGCGCCGGTACGAGCGGTGCCGCCGCGGCGATGACGATGATCAACGCGACGGCGGCGTCGGCAGCCCCGAGCACGAAGATCGAGCGGTTCGTCCCCAGCGTGCCCGCGAGCAGGAACGCTGCCGCGAGCGAACCGAGGATGGACCCGAGCGTGTTCCACGCATACAGCACGCCGATGCTGCGTGAGCCGTGTGCGGGCGTCCGCGTCAGCAGCCGGGCCGTCAGCGGGAACGCATACCCCATGAAAAAGGTTGCCGGCAGCAGGATCAACGCGCGCGCCACGTTGCTCGTCGTCAGCCACATTGTCGCGACGGGCACCGTCACCACGGTGGCCACCGCGACTCCCAGGAACGCCGCGGCGAGCGCGCGGGGCGTGTCCCGCTGGGACGAGCTGCGACCGCGGTACACATTGCCACCCGCGGCGATGCCGAACAGGTAGACGGCGAGGATGACGACGAAGATGTAGATCGTCGATCCCGTTCCCTCGGCCAGCATGCGGGTCCACAGCACCTCGAGCGCGAGTGCGACGAGACCCGAGATGAAGGTTGCGCCGTACAACAGTGGCCGCCACCACGCCGGCTGAATGTTGCGTGCGCCCTCAACCGGTGCCGGACGTGCGACGTGTGCGTTCGTCGCGCTGCGACTCGCCAGTGCGATGGCGGTGACCCCGGCAACGAGGTTGAGTGCAACCGCAACGTGCGTCGTCGCCGCCAGGCCGAGTACCTCGATGAGCACGAGGCCGGCAAGCAAGGTCCCCGCCATCGCACCGAAGGTGTTGGCGCTGTAGAGCAGACCCATGCGACTTCCGGCGTCATGCATCGAGGTGACGAGGTGACGCGTCAGCAGTGGCAGCGTGAGTCCCATGAGGAATGTCACTGGCGTGACCGCCGCCAGCGTCAGCAGCAGGCGCACCAGGGTGAGCTGCGTTCCCGACGTCGTGTCGTAGGCGGAGCGATACACGCCGTCGATCAGCTGGAAGATGACGGGCACGACCAGAGCGGCGGCGCCGACGAGTATCTCGACAGCGCCGTAGAGCCGCAGCGGACGGCGCAACCGCGGGGCAAGCAAGCCGCCGGCGAGGCCGCCGAGGCCGAGCCCGGCGAGGAACGCCGTGACGATCGTGCCGATCGCCTCTGTCGTGTTGCCGAACACCAGCACCAGCTGGCTCGACCACACGACCTGGTAGATCAAGCCAGCCGCGCCCGAGGCGATGAACACGCCGACCACGAGCCGGTCCACACCCCGCCGCTTCGCTTCTTCGACCATTGGCCGAGTTGCCGTCGAACTCGGCCAG
>JBHEMA010000294.1:0-9337 GCA_046262795.1 Candidatus Dormibacteria bacterium
GTGTACGACGTGATCGAAACGATGGCCGCGCAGTCATGGTCCAACCAAAAGGTGGGCATGATCGGCGGTTCGTACGACGGGACCACGACGTACGCCGCAGCGGTGATGCATCCGCCGCACCTGGTGACGATTGTCCCCGAAGCGGCGATCGACCGCTGGTACGACTACGCCTTCGCCAACGGTGTGCGGTACTCCTACACCACGGAGCCCTTCGGTTACGAGGGTCCGGGTACCGCCGGTGACGAAGGCATCGACACACCCGCGGGCTTCTCTTTCGGCCTCGCCATTCCGCCGCCCATTGACGAGCAGGACCCGACCTGGGCACAGCAGGTCGAATCACGCATCGCCGTGTGCCAGCAGGTCCAGCAGACCATGGAGGGGTACAGCACGACGCCCGACTACAGCGCCTTCTGGCAGGCGCGTGACTATCTCGACGGTCCCCCGGGTGCACACCAGGGGCTGAGCGACGTCACCATTCCGGTGCTCGTCGCCAGCAATTACGGCGACTGGAACGTCAAGCAGGTCGACGGTTGGCAGGCGTTCCACACGCTGACGAGCTCTCAGTTCGCGCGTATGTACTACGGCAGCCGCTGGCACGGCCACGGCACGCCACCGAACACCGGAACGTCGTGCACCCAGTACGACGCCAACACCGCCACGGTCGACAGATGGTTCGCGCACTGGCTGCAAGGCACCGACAATGGCCTGGAAACGATGCCGGTCGTGACAACCGCGACAACAGACTCGAGCGGTCCAACGCATGACAGCTATACGTGCGGAGCCGAACTGGCGCCCGCACAAGTTCCGCTGTACCTGGAGCACAACGGTGACGGAACGTGGGCGTTGTCGCCCGACGCCGCGGCTGCACCGGCGGGGTCACCGCAAGCGACCATCGACTGGACGGGGACGAACACCGAAACGAATGAGGTGCTCCATCCTTACGCGCCGGACAGCCGCTACCTGAGCTTCACGTCACCGGTGCTCACGCAGGACGTGCGCATCTACGGCGAGCCGCAGCTGCACCTCTGGTCCACGATCCAGCGCACGTGGATTACGTACACGCCACGGCTCGTCGACTTCGATCCGAGCAAGTACACGGGCAGCGGACCGACGACGGAGTCGACGACCGCCAATGCCATCCCCGCGATGACGCGAGGCTGGATGGACACGCGCTACCGCAACGGTCTCGCCGGTCCGGCGAGCTGCACGGCCACTCCGTCGCAGTGCGTCACACCGGGGCAATCCTTCCTCACGGACGTCCCGCTGTGGCCTCACGACTACACGGTGCGCGCGGGTCACCGTCTCATCCTCATCCTGTCGACGGAGACCGCCGATTGGGACGTTCCCAAGCTCAGCACGTCAACCGACACGGGCGCGCCGACCGCGCAGATCAACTATGAGCAGTCCCAGAGCTACATCACGATCCCGATGGTCGGCGTGACCAGTGGCGACGCGCTCTTCTCGTCGGCGGCGAACGTTCCCGACGCACCCTGGGCGCCGCTCCTGCTGCTTGCCGGATTGCCCATCGGCTGCGCGGCCATAGCGCGGCGCCGCCTGCGTCGCCGCGTCGCCGACCCCGAGAGCTAGTTCGCCCTGCCCGCCATGTCGAGCGCTTGGTTCGTGCCAGGCGGCCGCTGGCGGCAGGGCGCCGGTATGATCGCGGTGGAGCTTCCGAGCAACTCAGCATGCGTAGCCAAGACGTACGGGAGCGTTTCCTGCGCTTCTTCGAGGAGCGCGGGCATCATCGCCTTCCCAGTGCCTCACTGATTCCCCACGACGATCCGTCGCTTCTCTTCACCGTGGCCGGGATGGTGCCGCTCAAGCCGTACATCGCGGGCTCGCGGGCCGCGCCGTCGCAGCGCCTCGTCTCGTGTCAGAAGTGCTTCCGCGGCGCCGGACTGAAGTACGACGACATCGCGTCGGTCGGCGACGCGACGCACCACACGTTCTTCGAGATGCTCGGCAACTGGTCGATCGGCGACTACTTCAAGGAGGGCGCGATCGACCTTGCCTGGGAACTGTCGACACAGGTCTTCCGCCTCGATGCACAGCGCATCTGGGTCAGCGTCTATCCCGACGACACCGTGTCCGAGCTGTACTGGGCCGACCACATCGGTGTGCCGCGCGAGCGCATCGTCAAGCTCACCGACAACTGGTGGGCCGCCGGACCGACCGGGCCCTGCGGGTACGACAGCGAGCTGTACTGGGACCACGGGCCACCGTGCAGCTGCGGACGCGAATCGTGCACGCCCGCGGACGAGTGCGGCGGTGACCGCTGGGTGGAGTACTGGAACCTCGTGTTCATGGAGTTCGACCAGCAGGACGACGGATCCCGGCCGCTGCTGCCGAAAGCGACCGTTGACACCGGCATGGGTCTCGAGCGCATGACCGCCGTGCTCCAGGGCGTACGCAGTGACTATGAGACCGACCTCTTCCGGCCGCTGATCGACGATTTCCGGCAGCGCGCATCGGCGCCATCGCTCAATGACGCGGGCCGCTCCTTCAACGTGCTGGCCGACCACCTTCGTGGTGCAGCGTTTCTCATCGCAGCCGGCGTGCTGCCCGGAAATGAGGGTCGTGACTACGTCCTGCGCCGGCTGGTGAGGCGCGCCGCGATTCATGCGCGTCGCGTCGGGGTTCGCGGCGGCCTCGCTGAGGGCGTCGATGCGCTCGTCGAGGTGATGGGCGATGCCTACGCAGAGCTGCGCGAGCATCGCCTGCTCATCACCGAGACGCTGCGTTCCGAAGAGACGACGTTCGACCGCACGCTCGCCCAGGGGACGCGGCGTTTCGAGTCGCTCGTGGAAAGCGGCAGCGAGCGCATCGCGGGCAGCGACGCATTTCGCCTCTATGACACCTATGGGCTGCCCATCGAGTTAACCGTCGAGATGGCTGGCGAACGTGGAGTGGACGTCGACGTGCCCGGGTTCCTCGCCGCAATGGAAGGGCAGCGCGAGCGCAGCCGGTCGGCGACGGCACAGGTTGGTTTCACCGGTGAGGCGTTGCCCGGCACGACCTTCGTCGGCTACGACACGCTCACGAGCGATGCGCGCGTCGTGCGCATCGGCATTCCGGATGAGCGCGAGGCGCTGCCGGCGGCTGAGACGGCGCTCGTGATACTCGACGTGAGTCCCTTCTACGCGGAGGCGGGTGGCCAGATAGGCGACACCGGGACCCTCACGTGGGACGGTGGTCGCGCGACCGTCCTCGACACGACGTACGTGGCCGCCGGCGACGCCCGCGTGCATGCCGTCCGCGTTGACGATGGTGCATTGCGACGCGGCACGACCGTGCACACAGAGGTCGACACGACACGCCGCTCGCAGACGGCGCGGCATCACTCGGCCACGCATCTGCTCAACCGCGCACTGCGCGAGGTATTTGGCAACGCGGTGGTGCAGCGTGGTTCGTACGTCGCCCCCGACCACACCACGTTCGACTTTTCCTTCAACCGCGCCCTTGAGCCAGAGGAGCTCGCACGACTCGAGCACCTCGTCAACGATGCCGTGCGCCGCGACCTCGATCGCACGGTGAGCGAGATGCCGCTTGCTGAAGCGCGTGCATCCGGTGCCGTCGCGCTGCTCGACGAGAACTACAGCGAGCTCGTCAGGGTCGTCGACTTCGGTGGCTGGTCGCGTGAGTTGTGCGGTGGCACCCACGTCCGGCACACGGGCGAGGTCGGCGCGGCGATCATCGTGTCGGAGTCGAGCATCGGTCAGGGTGTGCGCCGCATCGACATGGTCGCGGGCGCGGCCGCCGAAGCGCGCTGGCGCGAGACCACTGATGCACTCCAGACGACGGCACGTGCGCTGCGTGCGCGGCTCGAGGAGGTGCCCGCGCGCGTGGTTGCGCTGCAGGAGCAGGTGAAGAAGCTGACCAAGGACATCGAGCAGGCGCGTCGCGCCGCGGCGTCCGGTGGCGGCATGAGCGCTGCGACACACGAGGACGTCGCCGGCATCCCGCTGGTGCACGCCATCGTCAACGGCGACGGGGTGCGCGAAACCGCTGACAGGCTCTTCGCCGAGCGGTTGCAAGGTGATGGAGTCACGGCGGTGCTGGGCAGGTCGCAACTCGCCGTCAAAGTGGGCGGTCGCGCGCTCGACGCCGGCGTCGATGCGGCGGAGCTGGTGAGGCTCGCGGCGGGTTCCACGGGTGGCGGCGGTGGCGGCAGCAGGCAGTTCGGCCAAGGGGGCGTCAAGGACGCTGCGAAGCGCGAGGCCGCTCTGGCGGCAATCAGAGAGGCGGTGCAGCGCGCCGCGACCACGAGCTGATGTCGAAACGCAAGTTCCTGCTGCGCAAGCGTGATCAGTTCAAGAACCACTACACCGTGCTCGACATCGGCACCGAGTTCGTCAAGGCGCTCATCGTCAAACGCGAGAACGACAAGGGCATCGTCATCGGCGTCAGCCGTATCCGCCAGTCGCTGTCCGACATGAAAGCGGGTGCCGTGGCGGACATCCAGGGCGTCATCGACAACTGCGACCGCGCTCTGTCCGAAGCCGAGGACATGTGCGAGACGATCCCCGGTCAGGCGGTCATCGGGATCGCAGGTGAACAGGTCCGCGGCTTCAGCACAACGATGACGATGCCGCGTCCGCAGCCGCAGGCACGCATCACGCAAGCCGACATCGCCACCGCGTTGCAGGCGGTGCAGCGGCGTGCGCTGCGCGAGGCGGTGCGTCAGATGTCGCAGGATCTCGGCGTTGCCGAGATCAACGTCAAGCTGGTGCACAGCACCATCACGAACGTGCGCATCGACGGCTACGCCGTGACGAACCCGATCGACTTTCAAGGGCATGTCCTTGAGATCACGGTTTTCAACACGTTCGCGCCGTTGACGCATGTCGGCGCGCTCGAAACCATCGCGCGCGAGCTCGACCTCGAGCTCGTGTCGACCGTGGCCGAGCCATACGCACTGGCGCGCGCGTGCAACAACGACGAGATCAACGAGATGGGCGGCATCTTCATCGACGTGGGTGGCGGCACGACGGACGTCGCCGTCGTCCGCAACGGCGGCATCGAGGCGACCAGGATGTTCGCGCTCGGTGGCAGGTCGTTCACCAAGCGGCTCGCCACGGATCTGTCGATGCCGCTCGAAGAAGCTGAGCGCTTCAAGGTGGCGCACACCGAACGACGGCTGGCGACCGAGCAGAGCGCTATGGTGCACCGGTCCCTGACTCCCACCGCCGAGGTGCTCGCCCAGGGCGTCGCCCTGACGCTCGAAGAGCTGGCGTGGAACGACCAGCTTCCGGCGGCGATGTACCTCGCGGGCGGCGGCTCCGCGCTGCCGGAGGTTGTCGAGCAGCTGCTGGCGGTGGACTGGATGGACACGATGCCGTTCAGCCACATCCCGACGGTGAAGCTCCTGGGACCGGACGACGTGCACGGCGTGTATGACACGACCGGATTGCTGGTGGGCTCGCAGGACGTGACACCGATGGGCCTCGCGCGCCACGCTGTGTCGCTCTCCGAAGAATCGGACGAACCCCTCGGCGGGCTGATGCGCCGTGTGCTCAAGACGATGAAGGTGTAAAGAGGGCAACGATGCCGCAGGTCGTGATGGCGTCCCAGGACGACGAGATCGCCGATCTCGTCAACCTGGTGCGCACTGCGAACGATTCCGACGTCGGCTTGGTGTTGCCGCCGGGCAGCACGGCGCTGCAGACGCCGCTGAACGCGCGGCTTCTGGGGCAGTTCAGCCGTCAGAACGGACGCCGTACGTCGATCGTCAGCGCGGACCAGCGCGTGCAGGAGCTCGCGCGTGCCAACGGCCTCAGCGTTTACGCGTCGATCCCGGCGTACGAACGGGGCATCGAGGCGATTGGCGGGGCGGCGGTGACGACCGCGACCAACGGCGCGCCGGCCCCCGCGGTGGCAGCAGCCGCTGCTGCGGGCGCACTCGGTCCACCGGCGGCCGCCGCCACGGGTGCTGCGGCACCACGCCCAGCGCCCGCCGGGCCTCAAGCCGGCGCCGCGGGTGCGGCTGTGGCCGCGAAGCCGGCGGGCTCTCGCCGGCGCTGGTACATCGCCGCTGCAGCGGTTGGCGTCGTCGGACTGCTGCTGTTCTTCATCCTCGCCCCGTCCGCGACCGTCACCGTGACGCTGCAGGGGATCCCGCTGACGGTGAATCCGACGATCCAGGGCAGCACCGACGCCGCGCAGGCGGCGATGGGCGACCACATCATGACGTCGGTGGTCGACGGTACCGTGACGAGCCAGTTCACCGCGACGCCGTCCGGTCAGCAAACAACGCCCGCGAAATCGGCGACGGGCAACGTCGTCATCTCGTACAGCGGACCGAACGGCACCCAGGGCACGATCCCGCAGGGAACCGCATTTCAGACAAGCGACCACTCGATGACGTTCGTCGCCACGCAGAGCACGGCGATCTGCATTCCATCGTCGGGCACGAGCAGCTGCTTCGGGCAGCCGCCGAACAACACCGTCCCGGTGCAGGACCAGATGCCCGATCAAATGGCCGGGGCGAAGGGCAACGTTGCCGCCAACACCGTCACGTACTGGCCGTCTGATCCGTGCAACCCGGCCAACAATCCTAACCAGACGGACGAGCCCGAATGCATCGACTCGTCGCACCACGCACATGACTACTACTCCGTGACCAACCCGCAGGCGATGAGCGGTGGCGCCGACCAGTCACAGCACACCGTCGCGAGTGAGCAGGACGTGTCGAACTGGAACAGCCAGGTCTCGCAGATCGAGAACACGCTGACAAACCAGCTCAACGCGCAGCTGCAGAGCAAGGCGTCGGGCAAGCAGTTCGCGGTCGATCCGGGCGGCGGCGGCAAGAGCCTGAAATTCGACGTCAGCCCCGCCATACCGAACGCGAACCAGCAGTTCAGCACCGCGCAGATCACGGTGACCGGAACGGGTAAGGCTGCTGTGTACAGCCAGAACGACGTCAACAACGACCTCACGTCCGACCTCAAAGCCCAGGTGTCGCAGGGCGACCAGCTCGGTCCCGGCAGCTTCAAGGCGCAGCCGTGTCAGACGACGCAGGCCGGCGTCGACGGGACGGTGATCCTCAGCTGCACCGCGACCGCGTTCAGCCAGCCAATCATCGATCTCGAGGGTTTGAAGAAGCAGCTCAGCGGCAAAAACCCGGGCGACGCGAACAAGATCATTCAGAGCAAGGTGGACAAGGTGCAGAACGTCGACGTGTCGATGTTCCCGTTCCGCCTCTTCTACCTTCCGTTCTTCAGCTCGCGCATCTCGATCGTCGAGACGTTCACGGGGACGTGACGCCGGAGGCGGCAGCGGATCCGGGCGCGGTGCTCGGCATCGACCCGGGGTCGGTCCGCGTCGGCGTTGCGGCGAGTGATCCGACGCGAACGATCGCGACGCCGCTCGCCGTGTTGAGTCGGGATCCGCGCGTCTTGTGGCCCGCACTCTCGCGCGAGTGTCGCGAGCGCCAGGTGCGCATGCTGGTCATCGGTCTGCCGCTGCGGCTCGATGGAAGTGAAGGAGACGCCGCCGGCTCCGCGCGCGCGCTTGGCGACGAGGCGTCACGAGCGCTGCAGCTCCCCGTGGTGCTGTGGGACGAACGCCTGACAACCGCGCAAGCGCAGCGAGATCTCATTGCGGCCGGTGCACGGCGAAACAGACGGCGTCGCGCCATTGACTCCGCTGCAGCGACACTGATGTTGCAGAGCTGGCTCGACTGGCAGCGCGCTCGACAGCGGACGGCGCGATGAGACGGTATTGCCTCGTCGGCGCGGGCATCGCCGCCTCGCCAAGTCCTCCGATGCAGGAGGCGGCGTTTCGCGCGTGCGACATCGAGGCGTCGTACGAGGTGCGTGAAGCAACACACGATCAGCTTCCCGCGGTGATGACGCTGCTGCGCGACGGCACATTCGACGGCTGCAACGTCACCATCCCGCACAAGATGCCCATGGCCGGCCTCTGCGATCGCCTCGAAGGTGACGCCGCAACGCTGCGCGCGGTGAACACACTCGTACGCGACGGCGCGTCCGTCGTCGGGCTCAACACTGACGCCGCCGGATTCGAGCTTGCGTTGAGCGCACTCGCGCTGTGGCCGCATCCGCGATGCAACGCGCTCGTCTTCGGTTCGGGCGGCGCGGCAGCGGCCGTGACGCTCGCCTTGACCCGCGCACCTGCGGCCCGCGTCAGCGTCGTGGCGCGCAACCACGAGAATGCACTCGCCATGCTGGAACGGGCTGCGGCATCGTGCGACACCCAAGTGCTGTCGTGGTCGACGGCCGACGTCCGCGGGGCACTCGCAAACACCGACATCGTCGTCAACGCCACACCTGCCGGCATGTCTGAGCTGCCCATCGACCTGGCGGCGCTGCGCTCGTCCTGTACCGTCGCCGACGTGCGTTACCGTCCGCGACCGGTCGATCTTGTCGTCGCCGCAGCCGAAAGCCGTCGCTGCACCTGCGACGGGAGCGAGATGCTGCTGTGTCAGGGAATGCTCAGCTTTCAGGCGTGGACGGGTGTGGATCCGCCGTGGGATGTTGCGCGTGAAGCGTTGCACCGGTCGCTGAAGGCGTGAACGCGCTCGTCATCGCGGCAGCGGTGGTGGCGGGAGCGGTGATCGGGCTCGGATCAGGCTGGCTCGGTGTACGCCTCGAGCGCATCGAGAAGCTGCACGAGGAAGAGGAGGAGGAGCGCCTCCAATACGAGCGCGACGTGCACACAGCTCGCGAAGCGGCTGTCGCGGCGGCGGAGGAACCGCCCACGGCGGAGCCGTGGATGGGCGAGCGGTACAGCTGGACGTGGCTCGAGTTCGGTCTGGGTCCAGCGGCAACTGCGCTCGGCTTCGGTCTCTTCACGATGCACGCTCCGGTAGATGCGGGCCTCCTGATCCATCTGCTCTGGGTGGCGGTGTTCGCGCACATCGTTGTGTTCGACCTCAAGCACCGCCTCATCCTCAATCGCGTCACCTACCCGGCGATGGTCGTCGCCCTCGGCATCGCACAGGTCTCACCGGGATTGACGTTCGTGCGGGCCGTGATCGGCTTCGCCGCGATCGCGGTGTTCTTCGTGCTCCTCAACCTCATCTCGCGCAGCAGCATCGGATTGGGCGACGCCAAGCTCGGAGCACTTGTCGGCGCCGTGACCGGGTTGAGCGCCGACCCGGCGCATCTGGGCGCCGCGTACGCCGCGACGTACGCGATCTTCCTCGGCGCCGGCGCTGCGCTGCTGCTGCTCGTCACGCGGCTGCGGCACCTCAAGGATCCCATCCCATATGGTCCGTTCCTCTGTGCCGGTGCAGCGATCATCCTGTACCAGGGTCCCTGAAATCACCGGAGGGAGCAGCCATGTCGACACACCTCATGGATGGGGAGCGCAGCAT
>JBHEMA010000295.1:0-2923 GCA_046262795.1 Candidatus Dormibacteria bacterium
CATCGACCTGTTGCGGCAGACCATCAGCGAGAATCCGCGGGTCGACGTCACGAGTTTCGAAGGCCTCAAGGTGGACTGCGCGCGCACCACCGGCGCCATCGCGATCGTTCGCGGTCTGCGCGTGCTCTCGGACTTCGAGTCCGAGTTCCAGATGGCGCTCATGAATCGCCGCCTGAACCCGGACGTCAACACCGTCTTCCTGATGACCTCCTTCTCCAACGTCTTCGTCTCGTCATCGATCATCAAGGAGGTCTGCCGCCTCGGCGGCAGCGTCGATGACGTTGCCCCGCCGGCCAGCGTGGCGGCGATGCGGCGCAAGTTCGGTATCGACGGGAGGCAACCATGATCACGTCGCCGGCGCCACTGCGTGAGCGTCAGACGCTCAGCGTGCTCGAGTTCATCGATCAGCTCGAGGAGATGATCGCCACCGCCAGGCGCTTGCCGCTGAGCGCCAACGTCGTTGTCAACGAGGACGAGACGCTCGACCTCGTCGACCGCATCCGTCTCGGATTGCCGGACGAGGTGGTCGAGGCCCGGCACACGCTCGTCGACCGTGAGCGCATCGTCGCCACCGCCGAGGAGGAGGGCGAACGGATCATGTCGCGGGCGGAGGAGGAGGCGCAGCGCATCGTCCGTGACGCCACGGATCGCGCGGCCGAGCTGCTCGCCCAGCATCAGCTGACGGAGCAGGCCCGCAAGCACGCCGAGGTGATGCTGGCGGAGTCCGAGTCGCGCGCCACGGGCGTGCGCGACGAGGCGGACGCCTATGCGCGCGATGTCATGACCAATCTCGAGGAGCAGCTGATGCGCGCCCTCACCACGGTGCGGCGTGGAATCGAGACGTTGCCGGGAGGGGCGCGGACCGCGCCGTCAGTCACCCGCCGCCCGCGCCGAAGTGATCGCTGAACGGCGCCGGGTATACTTGCGCGGAGCTCGCCGGCAGCCCTTCGCGCCGCGAGCGGAGTTCCGGAGACACTGATGCCCCTTCCGAAGCAACGCATTTCAAAACGCCGTCGCGACTTCCGACGGTCACATCACGCGCTCTCGCTTCCCACGCTCGTGCCGTGCCCCCAGTGCCGACAGCCGCGTCCTCCACACCGCGTCTGCCCGAACTGCGGCCATTACCACGGTCGCGAGGTGATCGAGACCGAGTAGGTCAGCGCTGAGCGCCAGGGTCGGCCTTTGCTTTCCCGGCCAGGGAAGCCAGGCCGCGGGCATGGCCACCGGCCTGCTCCACGAGCGGGTGGCTGTCGAGTTGCTGCAGGCCGCCGCGGCGAGCCGCCTCGATCTCGCTGGCGCGCTCGAGGGTGACGATGACGCGCTCCGTCCAACAGATATCGCCCAGCCGGCGCTGCTGCTCGTCGAGGTTGTCCTGGCGCGTGCGCTCGGCGATGCGGACGTCGTCGCCGTGGCGGGCCACAGCGTCGGCGAATACGCTGCGTGTACCGTGGCGGGCGCGTTGTCGCCGGGTGCGGCGATGCAGCTGGTCATCGAGCGCGGGAGAGCCATGGCGGCAATGCGCCACGGAACGATGGCCGCGGTGCTCGGTCTGCAAGCGAGCTCCGTTGCCGAGCTCTGCGAGAACGCGTCGCGCAGCACGGGAGAGAGCGTCGTCGTGGCCAACCTCAACGCGCCGGAGCAAACCGTCATCAGCGGTACGACCGCAGCCGTGCAGACGGCGAGCACACTCGCGCGTCAGCAGGGCGCGCGTCGCGTGATTTCGCTCAATGTGAGCGGCGCCTTCCATTCACCGTTGATGGCGGACGCCTCTGCGCGCTTTGCCGACGGGCTCGACGAGGCTCACATCGACACTGCGCGCGTTCCCGTGGTCTGCAACGTCGACGCACAACCGGTCACCGACGCGGCGTCGCTGCGAGCGCACTTGCGCGAGCAGCTCACAGCTCCCGTGCGCTGGATCGACTGCGTGCACCGTATGCTCGAGCTGGGTGTCGACATGCTGCTCGAGGTGGGTCCCGGCGCCGTGCTCACCGGCCTGGCTCGACGTATCGCGCCTGATATCCGCGCCGTTTCTGTGAACACCATCGCCGCCGCTCACGACATGGCCGCGACGGTCGCCGCGCGATGAGCGAGCAGCCGTTCACCGGCAAGGTCGCGCTCGTCACCGGCGGTTCCCGAGGCATCGGCGCCGCCACCGTGCGAGCGCTTGCCCGCGCCGGAGCCGCGGTGGCGGTGGCGTACGGCGGCGATGCGGACGGCGCGGCGGCGATTGCCTCGTACGCGCGCGAGCAGGGTGTGCGCGCCACGACGCTCGGCGCAGACCTACGTGACGCGTCCGCCGCGGCTCAGCTGGTGCAGCGCACCGTCGACGAGCTCGGGGCTGTGGACATTCTTGTCAACAACGCCGGCGTCACGCGCGACGGGCTCGCGCTTCGCATGTCGGACGACGACTGGCGGACCGTGATCGATGTCGACCTCACGGCGGCGTTCGCCCTGTCTCGCGCCGCACTCAGGGGAATGCTGCGTGCGCGCGCCGGGCGCATCGTCAACGTCTCCAGCGTCAGCGGCGTCATCGGCAACGCCGGCCAGGCCAACTACTCAGCGGCGAAGGCGGGGCTGATCGGTCTCAGCAAATCGCTGGCGCGGGAGGTCGCGACGCGCGGTATCACCGTGAACGCAGTTGCGCCCGGGTTCATCGAGACCGACATGACCACGTCGTTGCCGCAGAGCGCGCGCGGCGCCGCGGTCGCGGCCATTCCAGCAGCTCGCATGGGCACGGCTGACGAGGTCGCCGCGGCCATAGTGTTTCTTGCGTCACCGGATGCCGGCTACATCACCGGCCACGTGCTCCACGTCGACGGGGGTCTCGGTGCCTGAACCACAGCGCCGCTCGCGAAGAGGTCGAGCGCAAGCCGACACGGCCACGACAGCCGGTGAGGCCGTCGTCGACGGCGCCTCCGGTCCG
>JBHEMA010000296.1:0-10310 GCA_046262795.1 Candidatus Dormibacteria bacterium
TCGTTGGGTTGCGCCGGCCGGAGGTCGACCCCTTGCATGCTGTGGGTGATCAGCAGCAGCCGCAGTCCCGCCAGCAGCACGACGGCGATCGCAAGCGATCCGACCTCGGCGCTCACAGCGCTCACCGTGTCGAGCCACAGCTCGACAAACACCACGAGCACTGCGACGGACGCCAGCATGCTGGGGACGATCGGTGCGCGCACGTCGGTCCCGAGGAGGAGCGCAGCGAACACGAGCGCGGCAAACATCGTGTAGTCGGGAAGATCCGCGGCCACAAGACGCAGACCAACGCTCACGACGAGCGCCGGCGTCAGCGCATAGAGCACGACGAGTGCGCCGCCTGCCGCGCCGAGGCGCGTCAATTGATAGGACGCCGCCAAAAAGGTGATGACGACGACGCAGACGAGCGCTTCCGCAGCCCGCACGCCGGCGGGCAGGGGCAGCAGGGCGATGCGGATGAACGCGCCGGCCACGAACAGCAGCGCGGTTGCGCTCCAGACGGACAGCCGCAGACGCTTCGCCATCGACCCGCTCAGCACCCCTCTCTTACCTGACGACCCCTGATCGCATCAACCCAGACAAATGCGCCCCGCATCACCATCCCGAATCCCGCACTCGTGGCGGCCCCGCAAAGGGCGCAACGATACGCGCAGCCCTGTGCTAGTGTTGGGCGAACCGACGTTCGCCCCGGCTGGAGCTCTCCTTGACGTACCGCCTGCTCCACACTGCCGATCTCCATCTCGACCGCGCCTTCGCGATGCACGGATGCCACGGCGAGCTGGCGCGCCGGCGGCGGCTTGGCCTGCGCGACGCCCTCACGCGTCTTGGTGCGCTGGCCGCGGACAACCGCTGCGACGCGATCACCATCGCCGGCGATCTCTACGAACACGAACGCGCCGGCGTCGACACCGAGGGGTTCCTCACGGCGACGTTCGCCTCCTGGCAGCCGCTGAACGTCTTCATCGCACCGGGAAACCACGACGCGTTGATGCCGGGCTCGCTGTACCGGCGCACGCAGTGGCCGGCAAACGTGCACATCTTTTCCGAGCCCTTTTTGAGCGCCGTCGAGCTCGACGACGGATTGCGCCTGTGGGGTCTGGCGCACCGCGAACCGGGCTGGATGGGCAACCCGCTGGACGTTGCGGCCCCGAGCGGTGACGGCGTCGACATCGCGCTGTTCCACGGCGCCGAGCTCGGCTCGCGTCCGGACGGCAAGTCGATTCATGGTCCGTTCCGTGCGGAGGAGATCCGTGCGCACGGCTTCGCGTTCGCGCTGTGCGGTCATTACCACCGCCGTCGCATCGACGACGCGCACGGCCTCCTGTATCCGGGCACCCCCGAACCGCTGACGTTCGACGATGTCGGGAGACGCGGTCCGGTGCTCGTCGACGTCGCCGCCGACGGCGCGGTGCAGTGCACGCCGCTCGACACGAGCCGTTGGACCGCCGTGACCGTGCCGTGCGATGTGAGTGCGTCCACGAGCACCTCTGACGTCATCGACCACGCGGTGCGCGCCGTAGCGCGGGCGTGCGACGAAGCGGAGCGCACGCTCGTGCGGCTCGAAATCGAGGGGACCGTCGACTGCCGTGTGTCGCTCGATCGCGCCACTTTGGAAGCCGAGGTTCGTGAACGCGCGGGCACGGCACTCGTGCACGTGCGCGACGTGACGCAACCCGCAATCGACATCGAAGCAGCGGCGGTGGAACGTTCGGCACAGGGAGCGTTCGTTCGTGCGGTGCTCGCGGCACAGGAGTCGGCGCACGACGACGACGCCGCGGTGCTCAACGATGTGCTTCGTTACGGACTCGAAGCGCTCGCCGGCGCGGAGGTCGGTCTGCGATGAGGATCGAGCGAGTCGAGCTGACCGGTTTCGGCGCGCTGCGCGATGTCGACATCGCAATGCACCCACGGCTGACATTGCTCCTCGGCGACAACGAGTCCGGTAAGACGACGCTGCATCGCGCCATCCGCGCAGCCTTCTTCGGCATCGACGCGGGCGGCCAGGGCCGCGCGGTGGAGCGAAGCGACTGGGCGCGCTGGTCGCCGTGGACGGGCGGCCCGTACGGCGTCGCGCTGACGTACACGCTCTCAGACGGCCGGCGCATCCGTGTTGCCCGGCGGCTGGATTCGCGTGAGCAGCCGGTCCAGGTGCTCGAGGTGGGCGGCCCCGACCTCACCGACGCCATGCGCCGCGGCCGTGCCGTCACCCCTGGCGCCTTTCATCTCGGCATCGACGAGGCGGTGTTCTGCGCCACCGCGTGCTTGGGCGACGACGGCCTGCGCCTCGGTGGGCCGGAGCATCCGGGTGCGCGGGCCGCGAGCTTGCAGGAGGCGATCGAGCGGCTCGCCGACTCGCGCCGCGGGGTGACCGCTACGCAGGCGATCAAGCGCCTTCGCGACGCGCTGCAGCGCGTCGGCACGGAACGGCGCTCCGCGAGCCCACTCGGGGCAGCGTCATCAAAGCTGCGCGAGCTCGACGTTCGCCTCGAACAGGCGCGGCGGCAGTTGGAAACCGTCGCTGCCGACCGCGAGCGGCTGCTGCAGCTGGACCGCGCCGCAACCGACGCCGCGCAACGACAGCTCCATGCGGAGCGTCAGTGGTTGGCAGGGAGAATCGCCGAGCTGAACAGCCGCCTGGGCAAGCTCGGAGCGGTCGCCGACGAATGCCGCGAGCTGACAACGGTGATCGACGACACGAGACGGTTCGAGCGCTTCCCGATGGCGCTCGAAGAGCCGGTGATCTCCCTTGGCGGCGAGTTTCAACAGGCATCGACCGCCGCCGCCGAAGCGGAGGCGCGATGGCGCGCGGCACAACAGCCGCTCACGGAGACCAAGCGACGCCGCGCCGAGATCGCCGCGGGTGTCGCAGCGCTCGAGGCGGTGCCTGGCATCGGAGCTGCCACCGCTGGCCAAGCCACCCGGCTCGAGGGCGAGGTCTCGGCCCTGGAGCAGGCGTCCGCCGCAACGCGCACGGATGTGCTGACGAATGCACGGATCACCGCGCTGCGCCGGGAGATCGCCGGCACGGGTCTCGGGAGCATTCCGGCGACTGCGCTTGCCCCACTCGGCGAGCTGACGCGCGACTCGGAGGTCACAGGCGGTCGCCTTTCAATCGTCGCCGCCCTCACGGGTGTGGCCGTGGCCGGCGGGGCCGCGACGGGGACGCTGTTCGCCGCGCACCGCGGTCTCGTGGTCCTCTTCGCCGCAATCCCGGCGGCCATCTCCGCGATCGCTGTCGCGCTGGCCACCGTGTTTCGACGGCGCGCCGCTGCAACCGCGCGGCAACGCCTCGAGGACGCGGCGGAGCGGCTCGGCCTGACCGGCGACGAGGTCATCCAGCTCAAGGAGCGGCTGCCATCGCTTGCGGCGCTGCATGCCGCGCTAGCACAGGAGGAGGTGCTGGCGCAGAGCCGGTCGGCCGAGGCCGACGCGCTGCACGCCACCGCGGCAGCGCTGGCTCAGCGCTGCGCCGTGCTGGCGGGTTCCGGGCCGCCGCCGCCCTCTGCTTCCCCTGCGCCAACCACCGCGCGACTGCTGCACGACGCACGGGCCTCGCTGGAGACGGTGCAGGCGGCCGTCGAGCTGCATCGTCGTCGTGCAGAACTCCTCGACGAAGACAGCCTGCTGGCGGCGCGACAGCAGTCGATGGAAGCGCTCGAACAAGAGGCGCGCACTCGCGCCGACGGCGTCGCTGCGCTCGGCGCCCGCCTGCAGCAGCTGCTGAGGACGGCGGGGATGCAGCCGCGTCGCACGCCACCCGAATCGGTGGCTGCCGTGCGCGAGGCCTGCGACGGCCGGCGGCGCCACGAGTCGGCGCAGTCGCGTTTGGAGGAGGTCCGCCGGCGCGCGGGGACCATCGGTGTCGAGCACGAGATCCGGCGCAGCCGGGACGCGCTCCTGCACCAGCTGCAGCAGCGCGGCGGCGCGCTTGAAGACGGCGTCCAGGAGCCGCTGGGCGTCGATGCCCTTTCAGCGCTCGAGCGCCAAGCGGAACACGCCCGCCAGGCGGCCGCGGTGGCCGGCGAGCAGGCGCGTGAGCTGCGCGTGCGTCTCGCTACGCTGCTCGCCTCGATGCCCGACGTGGCTGCGCTCGAGGATGAACGAGACGCGTGCGCTGCTCAACGCGACGTCGCTCGCAGACAGCACGACGCGCTGGTGCGCGCAATCGAGCTCATCGAGCAGGCGTCGCGACGCACGCATCGTGACCTCGCACCACAGCTGGCCGACAACGTCGGTGCCCGTCTGCAGCTCGTCACGGACGCGCGGTACACACGCGTCAACGTCGACACCGAGCACTTCGCGATAGCCCTGCTCGGTCGCGATCGTCCCGACATGATTCCACTCGACGTCGCGTCGCACGGCACACGCGATCAGGTTGGGCTGCTGCTTCGCCTCGCACTGTGCGAAACGCTCAGTGCCAGCAGCGAACCGGTACCGCTGCTGCTCGATGAACCGCTGCTCACTGCTGACCCGTCACGGCGTCGGACGATGCTGCAGTTCCTCGTCGAGCTTTCCACGACGCATCAGGTGGTGCTGACTGCAGCCGATCCCTCGGTCGCTTCCGTGGTCCGCGACGTCGCCGGTGAGGACGGCATGACGGTCGTCACCGTTGGTGACACCGAGCGGGCGCTCGAAACGACGGGGCGCCGCGCGAAACGCATGCGCGTGCTCACCGCCGGCTAGAACCGCACCGCTACAGCAGTCCTGCGATCCGCACAAGCCCTTCGAGCCCGGACACATCGTCCGTGAACAGCGGGATGCGCGACGCCGGAACGTCACCGAGCCGCTCCAGCCGCGACAGCTGGCGCGCCTCACGCTGCGCCAGCGTATGAAACAGCAGAAACGTCGACCCGACAGCCCGGGCGGTGTCGGATGTGACACGGCGTCCGAGCTCGCTCGTCAACCATGCAGCCATTTTGGGGTTGTCTTCGAGCGCGGACGCGGCCTGCGCCGTCGCAGCGTCGCGCAACGATTCGGGCAGCATGCGGTTCACGACGATGGCGCGAAGCGGCATCGAGAACTCGCGAAGTTTGGTCGCGAAGAACTCGGCCTCCGCAAACGGCCCCGGGTCGAGTGACGTCACCACGACGAACCCGACGGACGGACTGCGCAGCAGCCGGTACACATCGCGCGCGTGTCGTTGCACACCGCCGTACAGCTGCTGCAGCTCACGGACGAACTCCGCGACCTCGGCGAGGACGTCGCCGCCGAGCAGACGGTCGGCGAGCCGCAGGAACGGCGTTGCCGCGATGTTCATCGCACGGAAGCCGAAGCCGGACGACCCGGCAAGCCAGGACAGGAGCCGCGCACCGACGTAATCCGAGAGCCGGTTCGGAGCCTCGAGAAAGTCGAGCGCATTGCGCGACGGCGGTGTGTCCACGATGACGCAGTCGTACTCAGCCGCCTCGTGCAGCTCGTACAGCGCCTCCATCGCAGCGTATTCCTGCGATCCGATGAATGCGTCGCTGATGCGCTGGTAGAAGCGGTTCTCGAGAATCCGCTGCGCGGCGCGCCGGTCGGGAGCGTAGCACTCGACCAGCCGGTCCCATGCCGACTTCATGTCAAGCATGGCAGCAACCAACTCGCCCCGCGCGGGAAGCCCGGCGTCGCGCAGCAGGCGTCGCGGCACCGCAACGGGCTGGCTGCCGATGCCACGCAATCCGAGCGCGGTCGCGAGCCGCTTGGCCGGGTCGACTGTGAGGACGAGCACCCGCTTGTCGGCTGACGCTGCGATCGCCATGCCGAGGGCCGCGCTGATCGTCGTCTTGCCGACGCCGCCGCTGCCGGCGCAGATGATCACCGGCAACGAGCTGAGACGCTTGCCCAGGTCGAAGACGCCGACGCGCGGTTTCGGTTGGGTCCGGCGCTCGCGCAGGCGCCGTTCCGCGGCGCTCACGACATCGCCTCCTCGAGCGAGTCGGCGATGGCACGGCTCGTCGCGAGGCCGGGCCGCGCCACCGTCATCGGCACCTCGATGACGGGAATGGCGAGTCCCGCCTCGAGCGAGCGGCGTCGCGCCTCGCCCGTCCGGTGCAGCTCGGAGGCGATGTCCGTGGCCTGCCGCAAGGTTTCCGGGGCACCGCCAAGCCGCTCCCGCATGGCATTGCGGTGTGCCGTGTCGCTCATCGCTGCAACGAGCTGGCGCTGTGCCGGCGAGACCGCATCGGTGTACATGCGATTGAGCAGGCACGCGTCGACGGCAATACCTGCCTCATCGCGCAGCCGCTGATCGAGCTCGATCCCCTCCACGATCGGCATCTCCTGCGGCAGGGCGCACAACACGACCGTGCTGCGTTCGTGATCGCGCACCATGTCGTCGATCCACTGGACCTGACCGCGGATCATGCCGCCGCGCACGAGCGTGAGCATGTTTCGCGCCGCCGTCAGGTGCGACACGATGTGGCCGCTCGCTGCCGAATCGACGACGATGATGTCCCACACGGGACGTCCGTTCTGCTGGCGGCGGCGTTGCTCGTACGCAATCTTGCCGACAACCAGCATGTCGCGCGGACCGGGAACGCCGGTCGCGATGAAATCGAAGACGCGCGCCAGCGGCGTCATGCGCGCGAGGCGCGGGACCTTGAAGTAGACGTTCAGGTATTCCTGGAACGACTCCTCCGCCTGGAGCTTGAGACACGAGATGCCCGGCTGCACCAACCGCGGTTGCGAGCCGACGCTCGTGGAACAGAGTGCGGCGCCGAGGTCGCCCTTGGCGTCGACGTCGACGGCGAGCACTCGCTTGTCGCGCCGTGCGGCGAGCAGCGCAAGCGCACCCGCGGACGTGCTCTTGCCGGTCCCGCCCTTGCCCGCGACGAAGACGACCCTGCGCCGGAGCAGCCTTTCGAGCAGCCCGGTTGAGGTCGGAGGTCGGCGCCTACGCGCCGCCGGCGACAGCTTGGAGCACCTCGGCGGCGTGTCCAGGCGCCTTCACCTGGCGCCACTCCCGCTCCACGGTGCCATCAGGACCGATCAGAAAGGTGCTGCGCTCGACGCCCTTGTAGGTGCGCCCCATATAAGACTTGTCGACCCACAGGTCGAGGCTGTCGATGAGGACGCGCTCCGGATCGCTGATCAGCGGGACGCCGAGCGAGCACTTGTCGATGAACTTGTCGTGGCTCTGCGGCGAGTCCGGCGACACGCCGAAGACATTGACACCGGCCGCCTGGAACTTGGGATAGAGCTCGGTGAACTCGTGTCCCTCGATGGTGCACCCCGGCGTGTCGTCCTTTGGATAGAAGTACAGGAGCGTCCGCTGGCCCTTGAGATCCTCGGTGCTCACGGTTCCCCCACCGCTCGTCTCGAGTTCGAATTTCGGCAGTGCTGCTGTGTGAGGCATGAGTCGAGTTTAGGTTGCCGACCCATTTCTATACTCGCCGGGCATGTCCGGCGAGGAGCGCGAGCCGTCCGCGAGCGCACAGATCAGCCCTATCCCGATCCTGCTTCGGTTCATCTCCTGCGGGGTGCTCGCTGTCATCCTCGGGATCATCTGGCGCGTCACGCTGGCGCCGTCTCGTGTCGGACTGGCGAGCGCGTTCGCGGGCATCTTCTTCCTGCTGCTCGGCTTCATCATCGGCGGGCTGCTCTGGTATCTCCGCGACGCACGGCTGCGTCAGCGTGCGCCCGAACGAATCCCCGACGAGCGCCTGGTGTTCTCGTTCGTCGTCTTCGCCGTCATGCCCTTCGCCGTGTTGATCGTCGTGGGATTCGTGTGGCTCCTCGCGTTCGTCATCGGGGCAACGTAGATTCGTCAGCGAAGCGGAATTCACTTCCGCCTAGCTGACACCGCCAGGAAGGGGGGTTCCTCAGGGGGAACCCTTTCCCCCCTCGCCTCTTAGACTGGGCTCCATGCTCCTGGAGGAGATCGCCGGTCCGGACGACCTGCGGGGTCTGGGGCCCGAGGATCTTCTGCGACTGAGCGCCGAGATCCGAGAGTTCCTCATCACCTCGGTCGCGCGCACCGGCGGCCACCTCGGCCCGAACCTCGGTGTGGTCGAGCTCACGCTCGCGCTGCATCGCGTGTTCGACAGCCCGCGAGACGCAATCGTCTTCGACACCGGGCACCAGGCGTACGTACACAAGATCATCACGGGGCGGCTCGGCCGCTTCGAGACACTGCGGCAGCAGGGCGGTCTCTCCGGGTATCCGTCGCGCACAGAGTCCGAGCACGACGTCATCGAGAACAGCCATGCCTCGACCGGGCTCAGCTATGCGCTCGGCATCGCCACCGCCAGGAAGTTGCGCGGCGAGCAGGGGAAGGTCGTGTGCGTCATCGGTGACGGCTCGCTCACCGGCGGCATGGCGTACGAGGCGTTGAACAACATCGGCCAGCTCGCGCCCGAGATGGTGATCATCCTCAACGACAACGGTCGCAGCTATGCGCCAACCGTGGGTGGCATCGCGGAGAACCTCGGCCAGCTCCGGCTCTCGCCGAAGTACGAGGCCGCAAAGGACGTCGCCGGCAACGCGCTGCGCGCACTTCCGGCGGTCGGCCACTCCGCGTATGAGACCGCGCGGCGCATGAAGAACTCACTGAAGCAGCTCGTCGCGCCCATCTCGATCTTCGAGACGTTGGGACTCAAGTACGGCGGTCCCATCGACGGACACGACGTCGCCGCCATCGAGAAAGCGCTGCGCGATGCCGCGCGTATCACCGGTCCCGTGGTGGTACACATCGTCACCAACAAGGGCCAGGGATACGGCCCAGCTGTTGCGGACGAAGTTGACAAATTCCACGGAGTGTCCACCTTCGACCCGGGCAACGGCAGCTTCCCCAAGGCTTCGCCCACCTGGACCGACGTGTTCGGTGAGGCGCTGTGTGAGCTCGCATCGCGCGATCCGCGCATCGTCGCCATCACTGCGGCGATGGCGTCTTCAACCGGGCTGCTCGAATTCGCGGAGCGCTTCCCCGATCGATTCTTCGACGTCGGCATCGCGGAACAACACGGCGTCACGTTCGCAGCCGGATTGGCCATGCAGGGGCTTCGGCCCGTCGTGTGCATCTACAGCACGTTCCTGCAGCGCGCCTTCGACCAGGTGACCTGCGACGTCGCGCTGCACAAGCTGCCGATCGTCTTCGTGCTCGACCGCGCGGGCATCACCGGGCCCGACGGCGCGTCGCATCACGGCATGCTCGATCTGGCATACCTGCGCACGGTGCCGGGTATGGTCGTCTCGGCGCCGAGCGACCCGGATGAGCTGCGCCGCCTGCTCGCCACAGGCATCGAGCACGGCGCGCCGTTCGCGCTTCGCTATCCGCGTGGCGGTGCGCCGGGTCAGGGCACAGCAGCGCTGGAGCCGGTCGAGGTGGGTCGTGCGGTGGTGCGTCGAGAGGGACGCGAGGTGCTGTTCATCGCGGCAGGCAAGATGGTCGCCGCGGCCTCACAGGCCGCCGACCGGCTGAGCGCTCGCGGCATCAGCAGCAGCGTGGTCGACGTGCGCTTCGTCAAGCCACTCGACGTTGGGTTGGCCGAGCTCGCGATGCGCCACCGCGCTGTGGTCACCATCGAGGACGGCACGGTCGTCGGCGGCCTTGGCAGCGCCGTGTGCGAGCTGCTGGAACGTGAGCACGCGACGGTGCCGGTGCGCGTGCTCGGTCTGCCCGACCGTTTCATCGAGCACGGCGCCCAGGCGCAGCTGCTGTCGCAGCTGGGCCTCGATGCCGACGGCATCGTGACCGCCGCAGCCGAGCTCGTCGCCTCCGTACCCACGGCAGTTGCCGGCTGACGCTGATGTGACGTCGCCGTCAGGCGACATCACCGTCGAAGAAGTCCCGCTCGAAGTGGTGCTGCGGCTGCGCGCGCGCATCCTGCGCGCCGGCCGTCCGCTCGAGGCGGCGCGCTCGAAACAGGATCCGCTACCGGGGACGCTGCATCTCGCGGCGCGAGCCGCCGACGGCAGGGTCGTCGGCGTGGTGACGTTGTTTCCCGAGAACACCGAGCTCGCGGGTGATCGCCGCGCGTATCGCTTTCGCGGCATGGCGGTCGACGACGCGCTGCAGGGCCGCGGTATCGGACGTGCGCTCATGCGTGCCCTGGTGCGCATGGCGCGCGACGCCGGCGCCGAGGTGCTGTGGGCGAACGGGCGCGACAGCGCGCTCGGGTTCTACGAACGCATCGGCTTTCGCACGGTCGGCGACGGTTTCGTCGACGACGAGATGCACCTCGGCCACCACGTCGTGATCGCGGGCATCGACGAGGTCGACGCGTAACAGAAAGGAGGGCCGGGCCGGCGGGCCCGGCCCTCCCGTCCAGGAAGGGAATGAGCTGAAGCGCTACGCGTCGTAGTACAGGTGGAACTCGTACGGGTGCGGC
>JBHEMA010000297.1:0-7032 GCA_046262795.1 Candidatus Dormibacteria bacterium
CCCGGGCCCGCCGTGCCCATTCACCACGCCGCCGCTGAACCAGCTCTGCGCGCTACCGATAGCGTTCCAGACACAGGCGGGGAATGCGCAGTTCGCCGGAACGAACGCACAAGCCTTCGGATCGCTCTTAGCGTCCTGATAAACGTCCGGGCTTATGGTTCCTAGGGCATGATGCTCGGGTGAAGCTCCGCCTGCGCGTGAGTGGATTGGCTGGTCTCATCTCGCGGCAGCCGCTCCGCGTTGCAATCATCGCAATCGTCATCGGCGCGCTCGGTGCGACGGGGCTCATCCGTTTTTCCGTCAACGCAGGCCAGTCACTCCTCGTCGGCGCCAACAGCGCCGCCGGTTCGACATATGCATCGTTCTCGAACACGTTCGGCTCCGATCCCATCGTGCTGGTATTCACCAGCAAGAATCCATCAGCGCCGTATCTGGAACGAAACCTCGAACGCCTCGGGGCGCTGGAGATCGACCTCGCGCACGACCCGCGCGTGTCCTCGGTGCTCGGTTCAGGAACGGTTGCAGGCTCACTGCGACAGGCGGCGGTGGCGGAGGTCAACAACGTCCTCACGGAGTACCCGTACTTCATCGCGGAGACCGATTACCTCGAGCAACTGCAGATGGGCAACAGCAACCAGCAGGACCTGCAGTCGAAGGTGCAGAGCGACATCAGCAACGCGCAGAAACTGCTTGCGCTCTACGTGGTCAAGGCGGCGAGCGACGCACACAACACGCGTCAACAGTTCAAGCAACAGTCGACCGACAAGGTGCTCGACTCGAGGGAAAAGGCGGTCGATGCGGCGGTCGCCATGGATTCTGTCCCGCCGCTGTGGGCCGAGTACCTCGCCGGCCCGGGACAGCAAACGAACCAACCGGCGGCGCAGCAGTTCTTCGATCGCGTTGCATCGGCATACGGCGACTGCGACGAGACGATCGCCAATCTCCTGCAGATTCAGCCGAGCTGCCAGATCTATTTCGAGCGAGCGCTGCTCGATCTTCCCAACTGTCCTCCGGCATCGTCGCATCAGTTCTGCGACCCGAAGCCACAGTGGTCTTCGGTATTGCCGCCGCCGGCGCAGGGTACGACGTGCCCCGGCGGTCTGGGCGGCGTTCCCTGCTCATACGAGATTGTCACCATCCGCCTCAAACCGCAGTACGTCGGCGATCAGGGGGCGATCTCGTCGCTGCAAGACAAGATCAACAGCGAGCTGCAGCATGGCATCGCCAGTGACTCGTACACGCAGCAACTCACGTCGGCGAACTTCAACAACCTCAAGGCGCTCGGTCCCCTTGTTCCGACGGAGTGCGGCGGGCAGACGGCGCAGCAGGATCAAGCATGCGTCAGCGCTTTCACCGGTAACAACTGTCCCGCTGCGTTGAAAAACGGAAACGATTGCTCGTTTGGCCGTGTGATGGCGGGCGCGCCTCTGCTTGGCCTGGGCATCGTCACCTCGATGACGCAGCTCCTACCGATACTTTTCGCAGTTGGCATCTTCGTGATGCTGCTCATCCTCGTCGGCTTCTTTCGCGTGCGCGGACGCGCTTGGCCGTTGCTAGCTGCAGGAGCGGCGACCATCCTCACCTTCGGCATCTCTTTGTGGACCGGCACGCCGATAACCCCCGCGGTGCTTGCGGGCGTGCCAGTGCTCGTCGGCCTCGGCGTCGACTACGCGGTGCAGCTCATCGCGCGGTTCTACGAAGAGCGACGCGCGTCGACTCCCTCCGACGAAGCGGTGCGTCATGTCATCGAGAACTCGGGGCGCGCCACGCTCGTCGCCGCCATCGCGACGCTCGCCGGTCTCGCCGCGCTCGCGCTCTTCAGCGGCATCGATTGGGGCCCCCTCGTGGCAGTGCCGCTCGTCGCGGAGTTCGCGCTCGTGCTGTGTGGCGGAGTCATCCTCGCCTGGCTCGGCGGACTCTTCATTGCGCTCCCGCTCGTTGTGTGGTCGGATCGGCGCCGCAGCATCGAGCTCGACGCGGAGCCGAAACCGCGGTTTGCGCGCCGGCGTGAGACCAAGCCCGCCGAGCGAACGCTCGCCATTGCCGACAGCTGGCGTGGTGTCGTGGCGCTCGCGTCGCTGCTGGCCGTCGCAGGCTGGATTGCGCTGCACTTCGTACCGGTGCAGACGGATCCGCAGCGACTCGTGTCTCCGTCACTGCAGGCATACAAGGACGTGCTCACCGTGCAGGACCAGACCGGCTACACGAACGAGATCGACGTCGCATTGCACGGTCAAGTCGCCACCGGGCCGATAGACAACGCGACCGGCAATCCGAGCGATGTCGAATGGCAGTGCGGCGTCGCGTCGGTGATCCGCTCGACGCACAGCGATGTCGTCGCAGCGGCCACATCGATCGGCGATTACCTCATCGCTTCGGGCTCCGGGCCGTCGGGGAGCAATGCGGCGGCCTGCGTGCCCGCGCCGTCGCCGTCGGGCAGCCCATCACCGTCACCATCAGCGTCGCCTTCGCCCGGCGCAGCGAGTCCGTCGCCTTCGCCGGCGGCGAGCGCGTCGCCGACGTCTGAACGCGCCAGCGCGGAAGGCGCAGTGACGGCGGCACAGGTGCAACCGTTCCCAGTTGCACAAGCTCCGTCACCGACGCCGTCGCCTGCTCCGACAGCAAGCGGCAGCGCAATTCCGAGTCCGCTGCCGTCTGGCAAAGCATCACCGTCCGCGTCGCCGTCTCCATCGCAGGGCGCGGCACCGGCGACGCAGACAACGTTCCTCTGCAACCTGCGCCTCCTGCCGTTGCTGTCACGCACGCTCGTCATGGACATCAGTCCCGACACGCAGGCATGTCCTGCGGTCGACAAATACCAGGACGTGTTCCTCACCAAGGACGCGACGCCCATCGATCCCAATTCGGGGCGCATCGTGATCGGCGTGCACACGAACTCGGTCGCCGATCAGTCGAAGCTTGTGAACAGTATCCGCAGTGACATCGCCAATCCACCGAATGGCATGACGGCTGCGCCCACCGGGGTCGCAGTGCTGGCGACGACCGCGTACGACAACCTCGTCAACCGTTCGTACCTGCTCAACCTCGCACCGCTCGCCGTCGTCGCGATTGCGCTGTACCTGATCTATCGCGAACCGCGTCGCGCCTTGTTGCCACTGCTCCCGACCGTGCTCGCCGCGGGCTGGGCACCGCTTGTGCTGCTGCTGCTTGGACGGCTGCCGGGCGGCATCGGACAGACGCTTGGATCACTCAATCCGCTGACGGTTGTGCTCGGTGCCCTCGTCATAGCGCTCGGTACCGAGTTCGGCGTGATGTTGCTCAGCCGCTTCTATGAAGAACGCCGTCGCGGGCTTGATCCCGATGCTGCGGCGGCAGCGGCACTCGGCGGCGTGGGCCGCGCGATCCGGGTGTCAGCACTCACCCTTGGCGCCGGCTTTGCGGTGCTCGCGATCAGCGGCCTCTTCCCGAACTCGTTCCCGCTGATCGCCGACTTCGGGCTCGCCGTGGTCATCGACCTCGCGCTTGCAGTCGGCGCCGTCTTCCTGGTGATGCTCCCTGTCGCGGTCGCCTTGGAGCGGCGCTCACCGCTCCAGCTGGCACGCGTCGAAACGCCGTCGCCGGCGCCCGCAGCGGAACCATCGCCTCCGCAGGCCAAGCCGCGACCCCGCCGCGGTGGACGCCGCCCCAAGCCGGCAACGCGCGCCGATGAGACGCCCGCGATTGTCGACGACACGCCTGCCGCTGAACCGGAACGCAAGGAGCCTGCTGCAGAGCCAAGCGAGCAGCCGACGCCGGGTTCACGCCGCATGCCGGGCGTTTCCGGACGCCGTCGCATACAGCGGCCCGAAGAACCGGCAACTGAGGAGCCGGCCGAGGAAGCGCCGCGTCGCCGGCCTGGCGTGTCCGGGCGACGCCGCGGCAAGCAACCCGGCAGCTGATCACCCGCTGCGGATGACGCTGAGGGCGGCGGTGAGCACCGTGAGCGCTGCAGTCACCGCGGCATAGGGCAGCAGTGCGAGGGCGAACGCGTTGAGCCACGGCGCCTCGTACACCGCACGGACGGACAGCACCGTGAGCCCGAGGAACCACAGCAAGACCGGCACCGTGAGCCAGCTCAGGCCGGACGCAACCGATGGACCCGCGCCGCCGAGGTGGCGAGCTCCTGCCTCGGCCAGCACAAGCAGCCCATACGCGATCCACGCCAGAAAGAGGTAGCCACTGACGCCGAGGAAGGCTGAACGCCGCCCGGCGCGGCCGATCATGCCGGCTCCCGCATCGACCAGCCAGGCCTGAGCCAGCCAGTACACGACGAACAGCGGGACGACGATGAGCGAGACGAACACTCCGGAGACGCCGCTTCCTTCGAGTGCCGACGTTGCGAGCCCGAGGCCTGCGGTGACCATGCCGCTGACAAGGACGTACGCCGCACCCACGCGCGGCCGCGCGTCGGCGACCGTGTCCTCGAGGGCTCGTCGTGGCCGGATCAGCACTTGCAACGCCGTCACGATCGCCCACCGTACACGCGGTCTCCTCAGCGACGCGGGCGACAATGCCTCGCATGTGGATGAGCGCAAGCACCCCTCGACATGTCCGCCGCGTCCTGGGGCTTTCGGGCGCTGCGCTGGCAACGCTCGTCCTGGCCGCCTGCGGCTCGTCGAGCGCGGCTGGACATGGCTCCTCGTCGCCGCCGGTCTCGAGCGTCCCGGCCGAGGGCACGGGTTGCGTGACGCAGGAGCAGGCGACGCAGATCTGGACGCAGATCGACAACAAGCTCAACTCGATCGAAGCGGATCCGAAGCATGCGGGCATCGAGACGGTCGCGACAGGCACCGCGTTGCAGGGCGTGCAGCAGTACGTGCAACAGCAGCTGCAAGCCAACGGCTGGACAGAGAGCGAAGTGGACAAGCTCCAGTCGCTGACCATCGTGAGCGCCGGCTGCAACAACGGCACCCTCGAGGTGCGCGTGACCATGACGCTGGTCAAGGACGACTACGTCAAGGCAAACGGGCAGGTCGACCACCAGGACGAGTCCGTGGGCAAGACACTCCATTTCCTCGACTTCTACGTGCGCGAAAGCGGCGTATGGAAGGAGAGCGACTTTCAGGACCTGGACAAGCCGGCGCCCTCGCAGACACCGCAGCTGATCTGAGGTCGATCCCGCGGCGGGCTGGTATACTTGCCTTAGGTCAAATTGACCTAAACTCAAGGAGAGAGCGGTGGCCATCGCAACAGAGGACGTGACCGACTCGCGCGCCGGGCCGGACGAGATCCGCCGGCTCCACGATCGTGTGCGCGAGCTCCGCGCTGAGCGCAACGCAGTCATCCTCGCGCACAACTACCAGCGGCCCGAAGTCCAGGACGTCGCCGACTTTGTCGGCGACTCGCTCGGACTCTCGCAGCAGGCCGCCGCCACCGATGCCGACGTCATCGTGTTCTGCGGCGTTCACTTCATGGCCGAGACGGCGGCGATCCTCTCACCGGCGAAGACGGTGCTGCTTCCCGATCTTGAAGCCGGATGCTCGCTCGCGGGCACCATCACTGCCGACCAACTTCGCGCCTGGCGGGCGCAGCACCCGGGTGCCGTCGTGGTTTCGTACGTCAACACGAGCGCCGAGGTGAAGGCGGAGTCCGATTACTGCTGCACGTCGTCCAACGCGGAAGCGGTGATCCGCAGCATCCCGCACGACCGCGAGATCCTCTTCTGTCCCGACATGTTTCTCGGGGCGCACCTCGAGCGCGTCACCGGCCGCCGCATGCACGTGTGGATGGGCGAGTGCCACGTGCACGCGGGGATCGAGCCAGATGACCTCGTGTCGCAGCGTCGCCGCCATCCCGACGCCGAGCTGCTCGTGCATCCCGAATGCGGCTGCACGTCGTCGACGTTGTATCGCATGTCGAGCGGTAACCTGAATATGCCCGCCACCGTCGTCACCTCCACCGAAGGCATGGTGCGCCGCGCTGCAACGTCGCCGGCACACACGTTCATCGTCGCGACCGAGATCGGCATCCTCCATCGCATGGGCCAGATGGCGCCGGACAAGGAGTTTGTGGCGGCGAGTGAGGCCGCCGTCTGCGGCTACATGAAGCGCATCACGCTCGACAAGGTGGCGCGATCCCTCGAGCGTCTCGCTCCTCGGGTGACAGTCGAGCCTGCGATCGCCGCCCGCGCTCGCGGCGCCATCGAGTGCATGCTCGCCATCAGCGGAGCCCCTGCGACAGCCGCTCGCTAGGCACTGCAGTTAGCATCGCGGCGTGCCAGCGCCGCTCATCCTCGCCGTCGATCAGGGCACATCAGGAACGACCGCTGTGCTCGTCGACACCAGCGGTCGTGTCGTGCGACGCGCGTACGCAGCTGTCGGCGTCGAGTACCCGCACGAGGGGTGGGTCCAGCAGGACGCGGACGAGCTGTGGCGCTCGGTGCAGCAGGCGTGCGCCTCCGTGCTCGACGGCGTGGACGTTGCGCCGGCTGCCATGGGCATCACCAACCAGCGGGAAACGCTCGTCGTGTTCGACCGCGCCACGCTGGAGCCGGTCGCGCCGGCGATCGTCTGGCAGTGCCGCCGCAGCACAGAGCTCTGCGAGGAGCACCGCGCGCGCGGAGAGGAGGTGGAGGTCCGGCGACGCACCGGGCTCCTGCTCGACCCGTACTTCACCGCGACGAAGATCGAGTGGGTGCTGCAACGCGATGAGTCGCTGCGTGCGCGTGCAGACCGCGGCGAGCTGTGCGCGACCACCGTCGACGGCTGGCTCGTCGCGCAGCTGACGGGCGGCTCAGTTGTGGCCACAGATGTCAGCAACGCGAGCCGCACGTTGCTCGTCGACCTGCGCCGTGGTGGCTACGACGACGACCTCTGCGCGCTGTTCAGCGTGCCACACGCGGCGCTTCCCGAGATACACGACAGCGCGGGCCGCGTGGCGGTCACCGATCCGAGCACGCTCTGCGGGGTGCGGGCGCCCATCGCCGGCATCGCGGGCGACCAGCAGGCGGCGCTCTTCGGCCAGGCGTGCCTGCGCCCCGGGATGAGCAAGAACACGTATGGCACCGGGTCATTCGTGCTCACGAACGTCGGT
>JBHEMA010000298.1:0-10363 GCA_046262795.1 Candidatus Dormibacteria bacterium
GTCCGGGACTGGACAAGCCGATCTACACGATCAGCGTCGCCTCAGAAATCCTCGAAACGCATCCGCGGACACTGATGCTGTACGAGTCCGTCGGACTCGTGCGACCGGCGCGGACGTCCACCAACCGCCGTCGCTACTCGCAGCGTGACGTCAACCGCCTGCGTGTGATCCAAACCCTCACGCGCCGCCACGGCATGAACCTGGCGGCCGTGCGCTACGTCCTGGACCTGCTTCGCCGGCTGCGCGAGCACGGCATCGAGTTTCCGCGCTCGCTCGGCGACCTGGACGCAAGCGCCGTCTCGTGAGCCAGGCCACAGACCACAAGCCCGACACGGGCCTCGGCGCCATCGGTAAGGAGGTGGCGGACGACGCCGTCCGGCTGGTGCGCGCCGAGATCGAGCTGGCCAAGGCGCAGATGAAGCAGGCAGCACTGCGGCTCGCTGTCGGCATCGGCTTCGTGCTCACCGCGTTGATCCTGTTGGTGATCGGCACGATCGAGGCACTCAGCGGGCTGCCCGCGGCATTCAGCGTGCCGCTCTTCGGCAACACGTGGCTGGGATGGGTGGCGTTCGGCGGCGTCTTCCTGGTGCTGGCCGGCGTGCTCGGGTTCGTCGGAACCCGACTCCTGCGTCGGTCGTTCAGTAAGGGCAAGCAGACTGTGGACGCGTTCAAGGAGGACGCCGAGTGGCTCAAGGGGTTGACGAAGCGCGGAAGCAGCGAGAGCTGACGAAGCAGACGCTCGCAACCAACCTCAACCGGCTCGAGGCTCGCGTACGCGCGGAACTCGACTGGAAGGCGCGTCTGCGGCGTGACGGTCCGCGCATCGCCGCAATCGGAGCGGTGGTCGTCGTGGGTGTCGGCGCGGTGCTGATCATCCGCTCACGCCTGAAGCGCGACGACGAGGAGCCGGAGACGGCCCCCACGCTCGAGGACGTGACCGCCGAGCTGTGCGAGATTCGCAAGCACCTCGAGAAGCAGAACGGCAAGTCGAGCTCCATGGTGCAGAAGGCGCTGCTTCGCGGGATCGCTGCAGCGGGAAGCGCCGGGGGGACGATGCTGGCCAAGCAGATGCTGCGCCGCCAGGCACCGGCCGAGCACGAGGAGGCTGCCGCGGCGCGTGGAGGCTGATCCGGTCACCGCACGGCGGCGTCGCCGAGCAGGACTCCGGGGCAACGGGAAGTCGGGGCCAAACGATCGCCGCTTCGGCATGAAGCGACGGACGCGACGCATCGTCTTCAGCATCCTCGGCGTCATCGGCGTGGCGATCCTGGCGCTCGTCGCCGTGGTTGCGTATGCCGCCGCCACGCTGCCCGACATCAACACGATCGGCCAGGCGACGGGCACCATCAAGATCCTCGACCGCAACGGCGCGCTCATCGCGCAGGTGGGCCACAACCAGGAAACGCGCAACGACGTGCAGATATCGCAGGTCGCGCAGGTGATGCAGAACGCGACGCTCGCCGCCGAGGACCGCAACTTCTACAACGAGGGTGCCTTCAACTTTCCGCGCGTGGTGAAGGCCGTGATCGACGACGTCATCCTCCGGCGCCCCGCAGAGGGCGCGAGCACCATCACGCAGCAGCTGGTGAAGCAGGCGTTCTTCGGGCAGCAGGCGTCGAAGGACCCGTTGCGCAAGATTCGCGAGGCGCTGCTCGCGCATGAGATCGAGGGCAAGTGGAGCAAGCAGCAGATCCTCAACCAGTATCTGAATATCACCTACTATGGCGAGAACGCGTACGGCATCGAGAACGCGTCGCAACGCTATTTCGGCAAGCACGCATCGCAGCTGACGCTGCCGGAGGCGGCGCTGCTCGCGGGATTGCCGGAAGCGCCGTCGTACAACGATCCGTATCAGAACGCTGACGCAGCGTTCTCTCGCATGCACTACGTCCTGCAGGGACTCGTTGAGCTGGGCGATGCGACACAGGCGCAGGTGAACGCGGTGGATCCGCTCGCGGGATCGAGCGCGCAGCAGAAGCAGACGCAGCAGACGCTGCTCCAAGACCTCAACAATGGCAAGAGCCTCAAGACGTCGACGCCGGCGCCTCACTTCGTGCAGTACATCGAGGACCAGCTGCAGCAGCAGCTGTCGGCGGATCCCGCATTTCTCAACGGCGATCTCACCGTGACGACAACCCTGGATCTCAACCTGCAGCAACAGGCGCAGACTGTCGTCAATCAGGGTGTGGGCAAGATCGGCAACGGCGCCAACAACGGCGCACTCCTGATGCTCGACCCGCACACCGGGCAGATCCTCGTCATGGTTGGCTCAGCCGACTTCAACGACAACTCGATCGCGGGGCAGTACAACATCACGCTCGGACAGCGGCGACCCGGATCGTCATTCAAGCCGTATGTGTACGAGGAAGGATTCAAGAGCGGTGCGATCACGCCCAACACTGTCCTGCAGGACACGCGTTCCGAGTCACAGCAGCTCGGCGGCGTGCAGGACTTCGACCGCGGTTACCAGGGCAACATCACGGCAACGCAGGCGCTGCTCGGCTCGCGCAACATCGCCACGGAACAGGCGATGGTGAAGACAGGCGTCGACAAGGTCATCAACTTTGCCCAACAGCTCGGCATCACCACGCCGCTGGCGCAGAACGCCAGCACGGGTATCGGCACCTCGGCAGTGCGCATGATCGACCACGCGTCGGCGTATGCCGCCTTCGCGAACGGCGGCCAGAAGGTGACCGCATACGGCATTCTCAAGGTCGCCGACGGCAACGGCAACACCCTCGTCGACAATGCACATCCCGCATTTCAAGAACAGGTGATGACCGGCGCTGAGGCGTGGACGGTGACAAAGATCCTGCGCGGCTACGCGCAGTACTGGCATCTCGGGTTCAAGTGGGACACCGCTGGGAAATCGGGGACCACTGACGATTTCGACGACGCCTGGTACATGGTCTACACGCCGAGCTGGGTGATCGCGACCTGGGCGGGGCACACCGACGTCAACAACCCCGGTGAGCTCGGCATGGACGGCGTCTTTGGCACGACCGAGGCGAAATACATCGCGGTGCCGTTCGTCAACCTGCTGCCGAAGCCCGCACCATTCGTGCCGGTCAACGGCGCGCTGCCGACACCGAGCTCGTCCGCGACGTCGTCAACGCCGTCGCCAACGGCCACAGCCGCTCCGACGACCGAGTCGACGTCGACGCCGACGCCGGTGTCGACGCCGATCTCGACACCGACCCTGCTGCCCTCGACGTCACCATCCGCGGCGCCCGCGAGCGCGGCGCCGCCATAACCTCAATCCGGCCGGGCCGGACGGACCGCGATGATCACCCGTGAGAGCGCGCACGTTGTGCCGCCGTCGTCGGTGAGGTCGACGTCCCAGATCCAGCTTGTGCGGCCGCGGTGGCGTGGCCGCGCCTCTGCGTGGATCGTCCCCTCCCGCAGCGGGCGCAGAAAGTTGGTGTGGTTTGACTGTCCCATCGCGACGTGTCCGTGCTCTTGCACGGCGAGGTTGGTGCCGATGGACGCGAGCGCCTCGGCGATCGCGGCGAATGCTCCGCCATGCACGACGCCGAACGGCTGACGCACCTTGTCGGTCACCTCGCAGCGCCCGACCATCAAATGCGGGCTCGCCTCGACGACCTCGAGCCCGTAGTTGGAGTCAAACGTCACGCGGTCTCGAGGAATGAGATCGGCCATCGCGCCGAGTGTGGCAGCGGCGCACAGCGCGCCGCGCGGTCAGGCGCTGCGGAAGAGGTCGGTCAGCGGACCCGAGTGCGAGGCGAGCACGGAGTGGACGTCGAGGAGCTCGTCGCCGCTGATCGGCTCGACGACGTCCGGCATGCCCTCGTCGAACTCACGCTTGCGCTCTTCCTCGGCCTCGGTCTGGAAGATGATCTGGAGCAGGTTCTCGTCGTTGCACGAGGCGCACGTGACGCGGACCAGCGCGCGATTGCCCTGCTGGGCGAGCACGTTGATCCCGCAGTCGGCCATGTTCTCGCCGCAGGCGGAACAGCGATAGCGCCTGGCCTGAAAGCGGAGCAGCTCCAAAAGGTCCATCACGGCAAAGTATATGCGCCGGTTCTGGGCGCCAAACGTCGCTCCAGGCGGTGCGTCGGTACACTCGACCGAACGCCTTGGGGAGTGGCCAAGTGGTAAGGCAGCTGACTCTGGATCAGCCAATCAGAGGTTCGAATCCTCTCTCCCCAGCCACTGTGATGTATTGATCCGGCTGATACCTGACAAAAGGTGTCCGGCTGATCCTTGACAGAGTTTCGGTTGATGCTTGACACCGGTTTCGGTTGACGCGTGACACTCCCTCGGATGAGGGGACTCAGCGTGACGGAACAGCGGTCCCAACGACAGGCCGTCTCAACCACGTCGCGTGATCGGTCATACTCGGACCGCTAACAGCCGAACTTGGAGGGCGCAGCGATGTACGGCACGATCATGCGTGCGCGGGTCAAGCCGGATCGCCGGCAGGGGTTCGAAAGCTTCATGTCGGAGATGACGCCGGGAGCTGACACGGGTTTCATCGGCGTGCAGGTCGGCTGGGAGGACACGGATTCGAACCGGGTCGTGCTGGTCGTCGTCTTCAAGGACAAGGAGTCGTACGTGCGCAACGCCGACGACCCGCATACCGACGAGATGTATCGCAAACAGCTCGAATTCCTCGAAGGTGAGCCCGAGTGGATCGACGTCAACTGGGCTCAGTACTTCGGCGGAGCTTCCGGACAGGGCCCAACCGCCGGAGCGTGATGCCGCGGCTCAGCCGCTTTCGTTCTTGTTGAAGCTGATCCGTCCGGGTGTTTCGAGCTGAGAGCAGCACCTGGAGCAACGCCACAGTAAGCGCGGCGTTCGCCGCTCCGGCATATGTTCGGCGACCGTCATCGATCTGATGTCGTCATCTCGCCGTGGCGATGGACGCACAGCCACTGACCCTCCACTCGTTGAAACACGCTGGTCACGCGGAGCCGCATCGTCCGCGGCTCAGCGCCGTCCAGCCTCACGGTGCCCTCCTCAAACCCGGCAAGGTAGGCCAGGTCGCCGACGATCCGCCCGCCCAACGGGGTGAAGGTTATCCGTCCCTCCGTGAGGCGCCCTGCCGCCATCGTCAGGCCCCGCTGCAGCACGTTCCAGCCGCGGCCCGAGATGTCAAAACCACCATGGAGGGTGACGTCGTCGTCGTGCACCCAGTACTCGAGCTCCGGAGTTCCCGTGTAGAACGCGTCGTTGTGCACCTGGTGCTCGCGGATGAGCTCTGCCAGCTGAGGCTCCGCCGTCGCCATCGCGAGCGGCTCGCCCATGATCGTCGTCTGCTTGTCCATGCCTGCCTGCCTCCTGGTTGCGGTGCCGGGTGGGTAACTTGACAGGCTGTAACCTAACACGCAACTCGACAGGCTGTAAAGTGACTTCATGACGGTGGCCCGCACCGCCCGCACCCGCGAGCGCATTCTCGACGCGACCGAGCGCCTCATCCAGGAGCGCGGCTATCACGGCGTCGGGCTGGAAGCGGTGTCCGCGGCCGCGGGTGTCTCTCGCCAGGCGCTGTACGACAAGTTCGGATCGAAGGGCGGTCTCCTCCGCGCCATGACCGAGCGCGTCGAGGAGCGGTTGGGGATCTACCGAACGGTCGGCGCCGTCGCCTCGATACCCGACGGCCTCGAGAAGCTGGCGGCGCTCTGCAACCTGAGTCGCGTCAGCGAGCCGGGTGTCGCGCCGTTCGTCCGTGTGGTGTACGCGGCGCGACTTGACGATCCGACGGCTGCAGAGTTGTGGAATGACCGGATGTCGGCTCGCTACATCGCGTTTCGCCATGTCGTCACGCGACTTGCCGAGGAGGGACGCCTTCGGCCCGGGCTCACCATCACCCGCGCAACCGACATGCTGTGGTCGATTCTGAATCCTCTCCACTTCGACAACCTCGTCACATCTCGAGGGTGGACTCTCGACGAGTACCGCGAGCACATCGAGGTCATGGCTCGAGCAGCGCTCCTGGGCGAACCACCGCCTGCTGTCGGGCCAGCAGCCGGCTCAGCCGCCGGTGCCTGACGTCGCGGCTCAGCCGCTTTCGTTCTTGATGAAGCTGATGCGTCCCGAGGTTTCGAGCACGGCCCAGCGCACCTGATCGAACGACGTGATGCTGCTGAGCCGGGCCTCCTCGGCGACGTCGTCGACAGTCAGCCGCTCTCGCTTGAGGTTGCGTTCCAGCAACCGGCCGTTCTCGATGATGACGACGGGCTCACCGTTGAGCACCGGGCGCAGACGCCGGAAACGGTAGGAGAGATATGACAGCAGCACCTGCAGCAACGCCACAGTGGCGATGACGAGGGCGAGCCCGGTGAGGGAGAGGTCGTTCTGCGTCACGCCCTGCTGGATGAGGTCACCGATCACCACCAGCAGGATGAGGTCGAACGGCTGCATCTGTCCCAGCTCGCGCCGCCCGAGCACACGAGTGAAGACAAAGACGATCAAGAACATGATCGCGGCGCGAATGACGATGTCCATACCTTCGAGCTCCTAAAAGAAGATCGTGTAGCTGCGCGGCATCGCGATCACCTGTTGCGACCCGTCCGAGAGCACGACGTTCTGGTCACGGTTGCCGACGGTGGTGGCGTTGACCTGCCAAGAGATCCAAACGTGGAGCGTGTCGCCCGGTTGCAGCTCGCCGTAGTCGAACGTGATACCGCGGGCGTCTGACGTCTCCATGTTCGACTGCGGTGCAACCGCATTGAGCGTCATGCCGTCCCACCAACCCTTCGACAGCAGCAGCTGCGCGTCGTGCACATCTGCATGCGCGACAACGGTGATCGCCGTGGTGAACACGAGTCCACCGCGCAATCGTTCCGGCGACTCAACCGTAAGTGACGCGGTCGGATTCGAGAGCGTGGTGATCACCGGTTGCTGGCCGAACGCGTTGATGAGTCCGAAGAGACACAGTGCACCCATCGCTGTGAGCACGACGCGCCTGCGCCACGTGGACTGCGACACGTCGACGTGTCGCGCGCGATCCAGGCCTACTGGTAGGTCGAGGGACGCCGGAGCGCCGCTCAACTCCGAGGTGGTGATCGCCTCATGATATCCGCGGTGCTCGCGAATGGGCTAACGCAACGCATCGCGGTCTTCGCTCACAGCCACCAAGCGAAGCTGAGTGAGCGTGCGTCGGGACCCTCCCGCTCGTAGAAGCGGTGCGCGTTCGTGCGCCCAACCGACGAGTCCAGTTGCAGTCTCCGTGCACCCCGACGGCGTGCCCAGAGCTTCGCTTGGTCGAGCAGGAGCTTGCCGGCGCCCTGCGATCGATAGTGCGGATGCACGGCGAGATCCTCTACCCACACGCGTCGGCCGAAGCGGACGGATTCAATGTCCTCGTACGCGGTGCACAGCCCGACGATGTGGCGGTCGACGGTTGCGACGAAGATTGCTGCGGACTCCGACGTGAGCGCACGTCGCACGGCGTCTGCTGCTCGCTCGCGATCCCAGTCCTTGGGCGGGGCACCCGGCGGCTCGAACAGCCACTCGTAGGCCGCCACGACGTCTACCACGTCTGCGTCGGTTGCTTCTGCGACGACGACGTGAGTCATTCGCCCGACCCCCCGGAGTCGTGGTCTCGTGCGCGGCGAGCGCGCGCACGTCGCAGGCCCGCGTGCATCGCCTGCACGCGAGCAACGGGAATCGCGCGGCCTTGTTCGATCAGCTCGCCAGGCAACTGCTGTGCCGCAGGCATGCTGTTGCGCCACCGGTCGCGTCCTGCGAGCAATCGAGGTGCGGTATGCATGGTGAAGTCCAGCGGTGAGACCTCATGGAGATCGTCCCAGCCAACCGGGAACGACACCGGCACGCCGGCGCGGGCGCGCGGGCTGTACGCGGCGGCCACCGTCGCGCCGCCGACGCGGGTCGAGTCGACGAACACCTTGCCGCCGCGGTCCTCCTTGACGAATGCCGTCGTCGCGAGCGCGGGCTCGGCGCGCTCGACGCGCCCAGCCAGCGCCCGACCGGCCGCGGCGACGTCGTCGAAGTCAGCGTCCTCGAGCGGAACGAAGATGTGGAGTCCCTTTGCACCGCTCGTCTTGACGGCAGCGACGAGACCCGTCTGAGCGAGAACGTCGCGCACCGCGTGTGCGACTCGCACCGCCGACGCGAAGTCGTCAGGCGATGGCGGGTCGAGGTCCAGCACGAGGTACATGGGCGATTGCATGCGCTCGGCGCGAACGAGCGCAGGGTGGTACTCGACCGCGCGCTGGTTGGCGAACCACAACAGCGTCCGTTCGTCGTTGCAGAGCGCGTACGACACGTCGCGTTTCGAGGTCTCGGCCCAGAACCGGACGGTGCGCACCCAGGGCGGCGTGTACGACGGCACGTTCTTCTGCATGAACGGTTGCTGACCACGGAGCACTCGAATGACGGAGAGGGGACGGTCGCGTAGCTCGGCAAGGATGGCGTCCGAGACGGCGGTGAGGTAGTCGACCAGGTCGCGCTTCGTGGCGCCGGCGTCTGCGAAAAGCGGCTCGTCGAGGTTCGTGAACGCAACGCCGGCATCGGGTTCCATCTGCGCATCATGCATGCCGTGGAGATACGCGATGCCGTGTTCCTGATCACCGGCGCCTCCTCGGGCATCGGCGCGGCGACCGCTCGGGCCGCGCACCAGCACGGCGCACAGGTCGGCGCCGTCGTCAACGTCAGCTCGATGGTGACGCGCGCGACGATACCGGGCCTCGGTGCATACGCAGCGACCAAGCTCGCGCTGAACATGCTGTCGGAGACAGCGCGCGTCGAGTTCGAGCAGGACGGCATCGTGGTGTCGAACCTGCTGCCCGCCACAACCGACACGACGTTCTATGCCGCACTGCGCCAGGGCACACGGCCTGCCGCGATGATACGAAGCCGGCGATCCCGTCGAGAACGTAGCCGACGCGGTGCTCGAGTTGGTGCGAACCGGCGCGCCCGAGATCGCCTTCACCCAGCGGCGCCGCTGACGTACTAGCCCGAGACGTTCGCCGTCAACACCTCCGTGCCGCTCGGCGCAGACGAGCCGCCGTCCGGCTCGACCGTTGTCGCAATGCGGTGATACTGGTCGATCTTGCCGTTGATCACCGCTGCCCACGTGTTCCCGTCCGGTTGGCGCGTGAGGACTGCGGCGGGCACGGCCGCGCCGTTGTTGGGAACCAGCCACATCTCGTACTCGTGCTTCGAGCTCGCCCCGGGTCTGTCCGGTGGTGCGAGGCCCTTCACCGTGACGACCGAACGCTGGGTGCCCGGGTCGTACGAGATGGTGCCGCTCGCCGACGGCGCCGCCGTCGTCCCGGTCACGTGATACGCCGTCAGCACCGGCGTGCTCGGCGTCACCGCTGCCCGGCTGAAGTCCCACACCGCGAGTGCGATCGTCGCGAGCGTCGCGACCGCGGCGACGACGGTGAAGCCACGTCCGGTGGGAAGCCGCAGCCACAGGCGTCGGATCACGCCGCCTTCCTCAGCTCGCCAAGGTCGTCGTCCGAGAGGTCGATGTCGAGTGCGCCGACGTTCTCCTTCGCGTGCGCCAACGACAGCGTGCCTGGAATCGGAACCACGACGGGCGACCTGTGCAGCAGCCATGACAGCGCGATCTGGGCCGGCGTGGCACCGTGGCGCCGCGCGACGCGACCGAGCGCATGATGGTCCGCGCGCAGCGGGTAGTACGGCACGAAGACGATCCCGTGCGCCTCGCAGTAGTCGACGACATCGTCGTCGCTACGCTCGCCGACGTTGTACTGATTCTGGACGGCCGTGATCGGCACGACGCGGGCCGCGCGCTCGATCTGCTCGATGGTCACCGCTGAGATGCCGACGTGACGGATCGTGCCGGCTTCTCGGTAGTGGTTCAGGAGGCCGAGACTCTCTTCCAGCGACGCCTCGCGGTCCGGCCGATGCAGGTAGTAGAGCTCGATGACCCCGGTGCGCAGCCGCTGCAAACTGTTTTCGATCTCGAGCCGCAGTACTGCGGCTCGGCCGTCGGTGTAGCCGCCCTTGGTTGCGATGACGCACGGCGACCGTCCGCCGTCGAGCGCAGCGCCGATGGTGGTCTCGCTCTCGCCGCCTGCGTACAGGTGCGCGGTGTCGATCATGCCGATGCCCGAACCCGCGGCATCACGCACGAAGCGTTCGTGTGAGGCGGTATGCGTCAGGCGATTGGTGCCCATGCCGATGCGGGGAACCTCGACGTCGCCGATGCGAATCGTCCGCGGCGTCATGAGCCGCGCAGAGACAGCGTCATACAAATGTTGTACGGAGATGCCTGGTAGCCGCCAAAGGGTTCGCAGTATGCGAAGCCGGCCTTCTCGTAGAGCGCCCGAGCACCCACATATGCCTCCACGGTGCCGGTTTCGAGGCTGACGCGGTCGTACCCACGGTCTCGCGCGACGCGCAGCAG
>JBHEMA010000299.1:0-3236 GCA_046262795.1 Candidatus Dormibacteria bacterium
GCGTCAGGTGATCGACCTGGTCGACCCGCCCCTCCGCATGCGTCGTCGCTGCCTTCGCGATCGGGCTGGTGCCCGCGACCAGGCCGGCGCCGAAGCCGCCCACCGCCAGCGCCAGGGCTAGATGCTTGATCCTCATTCCCAACGTTCTCCGTACACGATGAATCCTTCCCGAGGGTCCGCCGCCAAACGGCCGGGGTGACGCCGATATAAACGACCGGCAGGCGGAAACCCTTCAGTCAGCCCGCGGGACCAGATGGTCGACGAGCACGGGCACCACGGTGCCGGCGCGCCCCTGGACGATCACAGCCGCCACGTCATCGAGCTCCGTCGCACCCTCGTTGACGATCACGAGCGGTGCGCCGGCGCGCGTGGCGCGGTCGGGCACACCCGCCGCCGGGTAGACAGAAAGCGTCGACCCGATCGCGAGGCACGCATCACACTGCTCCGCCTCGGCGAACGCGCGCTCGAGGTCTCCGGGGACGAGGTTCTGACCGAAGCTGATCGTCGCCGTTTTCAGCAGGCCACCGCACAGCTCGCAGTGCGGATCGTCGTCGCCCTCGCGCACGCGGTCGAGGACGACCGGCGTCGGCAACCGTCGTGAACACTCGAGGCACATCACCTCGCGCGACGTCCCGTGCAGCTCGATGACATTGCGCGTACCCGCCGCCTGGTGCAGCCCGTCGATGTTCTGCGTCACCACGACCGGCGCGCGCCCCAACTCCTGCAGGCGCGTCACCGCGTGGTGCGCAGCGTTGGGCGCCACGGTCTCGAACGACGACTCGAGCCGGTCGTGCCAGCGCTCGCGGCGGACACCGGCGTCGACGATGTACCGCTGGATCGTGTACCGGCTGGGGTCGCGGTGCCGCCAGACACCGTTCGGCCCGCGGAAGTCGGGGATACCGGACTCGGTGGAGATGCCGGCACCGGTGAACACGAGCACGCGGCGAGCTGCCTCGAGGATGCGCGTGGCGCGATCGAAGGAACTTTCCATGAAACGTGCGACAGACACCCGTCGTCGGGCACCATCATCCTCGCAGGCAATGACCGCCGCCCGCCCCGCACTCGATCAAGATCAGCGGCAGGCCGTCGAGCACGTCGACGGCCCGTGCCTCGTCCTCGCCGGGCCGGGGACCGGGAAGACACGCGTCATCGTCGAGCGGTTCCTGCGGTTGCGCAGTGAGGGCGCCGGTGATGACGCCCAGCTCGTGCTCACCTACACACGGCGCGCGGCCGACGAGATGCGCAACCGCGCCGAGGAAGCGGTGGGCTTGTTCGAAAGCGACCCGCCGCTCACCACGTACCACGCGTTCGCGTTCCATGTCGTCCGCGACTGGGGATGGCTCGCCGGGGTATCACCCGCGTTCCGCGTCGCCGACGCTGCGGAGCGCTGGTTGCACGTCGAAGCGGTGCTCGACGCCCTGCGTCCGCGAGCGCTGTGGAATCCGCTGCGACCTCACGAGCTCATGGACCCGCTTCTCTCCATCATCACCACGGCCAAGCAGGAGCTCGTGACTCCCGAGCAGTACACCACGTGGGCACACGGCGCACTTGAGCGCTGCAGCGACGAGGCGGAGCGCACGGTCCTGCAGCGTCACGCTGAGGTGGCACAGGTCTACGCGGGGCTCGACGATCGGTATCGGCGCTACGGCGTCTTCGACCACGAGGACTGCATCCTCTATGCGGAGCGTCTCATCCGTGAGCAGCAGACGGTGCGCCGCGCCATCACCGATCGCATCCGCTACGTCATGGTCGACGAGTACCAGGACACGAACTTCGCGCAGGCGAAGCTCGTGGAAACGCTCACGGCCGACCACGGCAACCTGCTCGTGGTCGCGGACGACGATCAGTCCATCTACAAGTTCCGCGGCGCCAGTCGCGCGAACCTCGAGCGATTTTCGCGCGTGTATCCGCACCACCGCACGGTCACGCTGACGCACAACTACCGCAGCACCGATCAGATCGTCGCTGCGACGCGGCAGCTGATCGCGAGCGCAGCACCGGCGACCCGCATCGAGAAGCGGCTGGTGGCCGAGCGTGGCGCCGGACCTGCGGTCGAGGTCTGGGCCGCCGCCGACGAGCGCGGTGAAACCATGGCCGTCGTTCGTGCCTGCCTGGAGCTGATCGACGCCGGAACGCGACCGGCGGACATCGCCTGGCTGTTCCGGCAGCACATCCACATGGACGCGGCCATGCGCGCGCTGCGCGAAGCGGGCGTCCCGTACCAGGTCACCGGCGGGCGCGGTTTCTTCCAGGAGCGCGAGGTGAAGGACGCGGTCGCGTTGCTGCAAGCTGCGCACGACCCGTCCGATCCGCAAGCAACGCTGCGCTGCTTGCACCTGCCGGCGTGGAACGTCTCCGGTCGTGGACGCGCCGCACTCGCGCGTGCCGCTCACGAGCATGACGTGCCGCTGACAACGCTGATCAGCGAGAGGACTGTCGACGCGCTCGAGCCCGACGATCTCGACGCCGCGGCACGGTGCGTCGACGCGCTGCTGTCGCTCCACGCCATGACGCAACGCGAAGATGTGCGCGACGTGTTCTTCAGCGCCATCGAGATGAGCGCCTTCCTCGGCGTCCTCGACGAGCAGCGTGGCATCGCACGCGCCCAGATGAGCGCGAATCTCAACAAGCTTGGAGAGCTGCTTGAAGCATTCGCGGACTGGAGCGACGACCGGCGCGTGGGAACGGCGCTGCGTTACCTCGACGTGCTGCGCGGCAGCCGCGAAGCATCGGAGCTCCCTGCCATCGAGCCGACCGAGGACGGCGTTGTGCTGCTCACGGCGCATGGCGCCAAGGGTCTCGAGTGGCCGATCGTGTTCATCGCGCGCAGTGTCGACGCGGCGTGGTCCGGTCGCGCGCATGGACCGTTCGACATCCACCTGCCCGATGAGCTGGTGCCGGAACCACCACCGGTGGGCGACGCCGCGGTCGACGAGGAGCGCCGTCTGTTTTATGTCGCATCGACTCGGGCGCGCGATCGCCTCGTGTTCACGTGGGCGAAGCACTACCCTCGCGCGTGGAGCACGCAGAAGATCACGCCGTTCCTCACCAGCATCGTCGATGACCTCGCCGGGGCCCGCGAGCTGCCCGAGGCTCCGCCGGCGTTGACGCGGCCGGCACGCCCTGCGGGATTACCAGTGCCGCAGCGGCCATCACTCGGCGTGTCCGATCTGCGCGTGTTCAAGGATTGCCCACGCCGGTTCGAGTACCGCGCCATCTGGCGCCTTCCGGTACGC
>JBHEMA010000300.1:0-9628 GCA_046262795.1 Candidatus Dormibacteria bacterium
GGCCGACAGCGTCGCCCTCGGCGACACCGAGCGCTCGCAGCGCCCCCGCTGCGCGCGCCGTTTCAGCCGCGAGCTCCTGATATGTCAGCGTGCGGGTCGCGCCGGAGTCGGCCTCCCATTCGACAGCGGTGCGGTCAGGAACCCGTTCGGCCCAACGGTACACCGCGTGTTGCGTCAGGTTGAGCCTTCCGCCAACCCAGAAGCGCGTCCACGGGAGACCGCCGGACGTGTCGATGACCGTGTCGAAACGGCGCGTCCAGTGCACGCCGATGTCGTCGACCATCGCCTCCCAGAAATGCGCGGGCTCGTCTCGTGCGAACGCGTGCAGCGTGTCGAGGTCGCCGACGCCGAGTGCGTCGATGAAGTGCTGCAGGCGCGACCGCGCCGCCTGCTCACGCGACGGCGTCCACGCGAAGCGCGATGCAGCGGCGGTGCTCACGTCGCCACAGGATACGCACGGAGGATAGAGCCCCCCGTGTGCTTCCGCGAAGAGGCGTTGCTGCTTGAGTCGGCGGAGTGCCGGGGCGGAGCCCTGCGTCTCAGCGGTCGATTGCGGCCATATCCCAGTGGCGCAGGCCGTGCACCGAATCCGCGGGCACCGCTGATTCGAGGCGCTCCACGTCCTCAGACGAGAGCTCGATATCCGCCGCCGCAGCATTCTCCTCGAGACGCGTGCGACGCTTGGTGCCCGGGATCGCCGCGACGTCGTCGCCCTGATGGAGCACCCAGGCAAGCGCGAGCTGCGCCGCGGTGACGCCCTTCTCGTGGGCGATGTCGCGCAGCCGCGCCGCAAGCGCCGCGTTCGCTTCGATGTTCTGATCGCCGAAGCGTGGAAAGCGCTTGCGGCGGACGTCGTCGGCATCGAGATCCGCAGACGATGTGATGGTGCCGGTGAGCAGTCCACGCCCCAGCGGGCTGTATGCGACAAAACCGATGCCGAGCTCGCGCAGCAGCGGCAGCACACGCTCCTCGACGTCGCGTGCAAAGAGCGAGTATTCCGATTGCACCGCGCTGATCCGGTGCACGTCGTGCGCCTGCGCGATCGTCGCCGGCCCGGCCTCGCTCAGTCCGAGGTACCGCACCTTGCCGGCGTGAACCAGCTCCGCCATGGTGCCGACCGTCTCGACGATGGGCACCGTGCGGTCAAAGCGATGCTGGTAGTAGAGATCGATGACGTCGACGCCCAACCGCTGCAGCGAGGCGTCGCACGCCGAGCGCAGGTACTCGGGGCGCCCGTTGATGCGCTGCGAGCCGTCCGGCAGCCGCTCGAAGCCGAACTTCGTCGCGATGACGTACTGCTCGCGCCGTCCGGCGACGGCACGTCCGACGAGCTGCTCGTTGGTGAATGGCCCGTACATGTCGGCGGTGTCGAGCATCGTCACGCCCAGCTCCGCTGCGCGATGGATCGTTGCGATGGCCTCCTGCTCGTCGCGCTCCGCGCTCGTGCCGTAGAAATCAGACATGCCCATGCAGCCGAGGCTGATGGCGGACACCTCGAGTCCCTCCGATCCCAGCGCGCGCTGCTTCACGTCACATGTCCTCCGTGCGTATGCGCGGTACGTCTGCCGACGTACCGACGATCAGACGAACCGGCCGATCGTAGAAGAAGTAGTTCCACGCCCACGTGGCGAAGACGATCAGCTTGCTGCGGAAGCCGACAAGGTACATCAGGTGCACGAACACCCACAGCAGCCAGCCGATGAGCCCCGCGATGCGGACGGGGCCGATCTCGGCGACCGCGTTGCCTCGGCCGATCGTCGCCATCGTTCCCTTGTCGCGGTAGTGGAATGGCGGCTCCGGCTGGCCCTCGCGTCGCGCACGGAGCACGCGCGCGACGTGCTCACCCTCCTGGATCGCGACCGGCGCGAGCATGGGCAGCGGTTCGCCGTTCTCCTGCAGCGCGGCCGCGTCACCGATGACGAAGACGTCGTCGCGTCCTTCCAGGTGGAGTGAAGGCGTCACCGCGACGCGCCCGTGTCGCGCTGCTGTGAGGCCGAGCATCTCCGCCAGAGGTGCGGCGCGTACGCCCGCGGTCCAGACGACCGTGCCGGCATCAACTCGCGTTCCATCGTCGAGCACGAGCGCGCCGCTCTGCACGTCGGTGACGGTGCGCTGCAGCACCAGCTCCACGCCGAGCCGGCGCAGGTGCGCTGCCGCCTTACGTCCCAGACGCGGTGCGAATGTGCCGAGGAGCCGGTCGCTGCCCTCCACGAGCACCACGTTCGCCTCGTTGAAGTTCAGATGCGGGAAGTCACGCGGCAGCACATGCCGGATCAGCTCGGCGAACGACCCGGCGAGCTCGACTCCTGTGGGACCGCCGCCGGCGATGGCGAACGTCAAGAGCCGCCGGCGCGTGCTCTCGTCGTCGCATGTGGCGGCGCGCTCGAACGCGGCCAGCAGCCGGGCGCGCAGGCCGAGCGCCTCGGGCAGATCCTTCAAACCGGTGGCGCGCTCCTCGAGATGCTCGATGCCGAAGAAGTTGGTGCTGCTGCCTGTAGCCATGACGAGCACGTCGTAGTGTTCGTCACCTGCCGACGTGTGCACCGTGCGCGACGACGTGTCGACACCGGTCACGTCCGCCATGCGCACGTCCACGTTGCGCGCGTGACGCAGCACCGTGCGCACCGGACGCGCGATCTGTGACGGGTCGAGCAGCCCGGTCGCCACCTGGTACAGCAGCGGCTGAAACAGGTGGTAGTTCTGCCTGTCGATGAGCAGCACGTCGACGGGTTCATGGCGCAGCGCCTTGGCGGCGGTGAGGCCGCCGAATCCGGCGCCGACGATGACGACGCACGGTCGCGTGGTCATCGCTACGCGGTTGACGGCGCGTGTTGCGACGGCGACGCGACCTGCGTCAGTTCGAGCCGCCCGTACATCGCGGTTGCCAGGCTGACCGCGCCTGCCACGAGAAATGCCATCTGCGTGCCACCGACCTGCGCGAGCCACCCCGCGAGCAGCCCACCCAGGGGTGCGGTGCCGAAGAACACGTATCCGTAGATGCCCATGACGCGGCCGCGCAGGCGGTCAGGTGTCCCGAGCTGCAACGCGGCGTTGCTCTGTGACGTATACAGCGAGAACGCGAAGCCGGTGATGGCGAGCACGAGCGCGGCAGCCCACACGACGCGCAACGGCGCGAGCCCGAGCTCTGCTGCCGAGAAGACCGCCGCACCCGCGAGCAGGGCGCGCACGCTCGAGCGCCCGAGCGAGGCGGAGAACAAGGCACCGGCAAGCGCACCCGCGCCGAACACGGCGGAGAGGACGCCGAACACCTCGGGTCCCGAGTGCAACGTCGTCGAGGTGAGCACGGGCATGAGCACGTTGAAGTTGATACCGATTGTGGCCACCACCAGCATCATGATGAGCACGGTGCGCAGTGTCGGCGCACGCCACGCGAAGCGCAGACCCTCGAGCGCGCGGTGCAGCACACTGCGCGTGCTCTCGTCACGCCCCACCGGATAGAGCTCGTGCTCGCGCATCGACCAGAGCGCGGCGATGACAGCGAGAAAGCTGAACGCGTTGATGAGGAAGCACAGCCCGACGCCCGCGATGGCGATGATCGCGCCGCCGATCGCGGGACCGATGATGCGCGATGCGTTGAAGAGGCTCGAATTGAGCGCGATCGCGTTGGGCAGCTCGTCGCTGCCCACCATCTGGATCGTGAACGACTGCCGTGCCGGTGTGTCGAACACCGTGACCGTACCGTTGACCCCGGCCAGCACGAACACCTCCCACACAGCCGCGTGACCGGTGAGCGCGAGCACCGCGAGCACAGCGGCGCTGACGCCGAACGCCGACTGCGTCGTCATCAGCAAGCGCCGCTGGTTGAGCCGGTCGACCCACGTGCCGCCGAAGAGTCCCAGCAGCGCGTACGGCCCGAACTGGCACAGCGCCAGGACACCGACCGCGAGCGCCGAATGCGTGAGGACGACGACGAACCAGGCCTGCGCCACGTTCTGCATCCAGGTGCCGCTGATGCTGATGACCTGCCCGATGAAATACAGCCGGTAGTTGCGGTGGTTTCGCAGGCTGCTGAAGGTGCGCTTCGAAGCAGACGCGACACTCATCGATGCCCCACCAGCGCTGCGAGCGCATCGAGCGCGCCTGCGATCTCCCCGCGCTGCTCCGGCGACAGATCCCGCAGCCGCCGCGCCAGCCACGCGGTCCGTCGCGAGCGCACCGTACGCAGCAGCTTCGAGCCGGCGCTTGTGACCTCGAGCCCGACGCGCCTGCGGTCACCAGCGGCGTCGCGCACGCGGCGCACATAGCCGGCGGCCGCGAGCTGATCGATCTGCACGCTGATCGACGGCGACGACATGCCTTCGCGCGCGGCGAGATCACCGACGCCGATGCCGGCGTGGTCCTCGATGGCGGACAGGAGCGAGACCTTGCCCGGGGTGATCCCCTGGGCGCGCGCTTCGCGCCGCAGGTGGCGGTTCAGGTGCAGCAACAACGGACGCAGGCGGTTCGCCACCGCCAGGGTGTCGTCCGTCACTGCCGTCACCATCGCCATGCCAGATAATTATATAACCTAACTACCTTTCAGGGAAACGGAGCCGGGAACCTCAGCCGGCGTCGCCGCGTAGTCGGCGACACCGACCAAGGGTCACGGAGGTTCGTCCCATGCGCAGGCTTCTCGCCACCGGCGCCGCGACCGGCGCCGCCCTCGTGATGTCAACGACGCCGGTGTTCGCCTGTGGCGGACTGGTGGCACCGGATGGCGACGTGCACCTGGACAGGGCGACGACGTTCGTCGCCTGGCACGGCGGTGTGGAGCACTACATCACGAGCTTCGCGTACAGCGGAACCGCACCCGACGTCGGCTGGATCGTGCCGCTGCCCGCCGTGCCGTCGCAGGTCGAGGCGGCGGGGCGCTGGACACTGCAGCGTCTCGAGCTTCAGTTCAACCCGCCGCGTCGGTTCGGCGCCCTCAACGAGGGTGCAGCGAGCGCCGCAGCTCCGGTGGTTGTGCAGCAGGTGCAGGTGGAGGCCCTCGACATCACCGTGCTCAAGGGCACCGGACAAGCGGTGCTCGACTGGTGCGCGCACAACGGGTTCGTGATCCCGCAGGACACGCATGACCACCTGCTGAAGTACGCGCAGGCGAGCCCGGTGTTCATGGCCGCGAAGTACGACGCCGCCGCGGCGCAGCAGCGCGGGCTCCGCTCGGGTGACGGCGTGCCGCTGCTCATCACGATGCAGACGCCGCAGCTGTGGGTGCCGCTCGAGGTGCTTGCCAACGACGACGACGCCGTCAACCCCGACCTCTTCCTGCTCACCGACTCACCGCTGCAGCCGGCGCATGCCACTTCATTGTGGTCGTGGCCGTTGCCGCTTGCGCCATCGCGTACCGATGCCAGTGTCGACGGTGCGCCAGGATTCACGCTCGCGTCCGCGCAAGCGATGAGTGACCAGCTCTACCGCGACGTCTCCGGCGACCGCAACATGAGCTGGGTGCCGCAGCACGGTTGGCTCACGTATCTCACGCTGCACGCACCAAGTGACCAGGTGACCTACGACCTCGGGGTTGGCTCAGACGATGTGATCCGCCTCGCATCGTTCGGCACACCTCCCGGCAGCATCGCGCCGGCGGTGCCGCCCGGCGCACCCGCCGCCCTCGTCGCGGCGTGCCTCACCGCTGCGGTCGCGTTGTTGTCCGGCGCGTTCCTGCTCAGCCGTCGAGGTTGGCGATCGGGACGGGCTCGATCCCGTGCGGCGGCTCGAGACCGCTGACGCGACACAAGAAGTACAGCTGCGCCTCCAGGGTGCGCGCGACGTTCTCGGCGCGGCGAAACCCGTGACCCTCACCGGGAAAGCGGATCACCGCGCAGGGAACGCCGGCGCGCTGCAGCGCCTCGAACATCATGTCGGTCTGCGCCGGCAGCACGATGGGATCGTCGAGCCCCTGCAGCAACAGCAAGGCATGACGCACACGGTCCACGAAGTGCACCGGCGAGCGCTCGTGCAGCTCTTCGCGCGTCGACGGATACGGTTGGTCGTACCGCGCTTCGAACTTGTGCGTCTCGGCGAGCAGCGCCTCGATGTCAGCGATGCCGTACAGGCTCGCGCCCGCCTTGAAGACGTCATGGAAGACCATCGCGCACAGCACGATGTAGCCACCGGCGCTACCGCCGGTGATGAACAGCCGCGACGCATCGACCTCGCCACGAGCCGCGAGATGCTCCGCGCCGGCGACGCAGTCACCCACGTCGACGATGCCGCTCATGCCGTTGAGCCGTTCGCGATACGCACGGCCGTACCCGGTGCTGCCGCCGTAGTCGACATCGAGGTACGCGAAGCCGAGGCTGGTCCAGTACTGCACTTCGGCACTCATGCTCGCGGACGTTGCGCTCGTGGGACCGCCGTGCGCGTGCACGAGGAGCGGCGGCACTGCGCCGGGCTCGGGCTCGACCGCATCGTTGCGCGGGCGGTAGTACCACGCGTGGGCTGTCGCGCCCTCGTGACCAGGGAAGGTGATGTGCTCGGGCACCGACAGTATGGACTCGTCGATTGCGCTCACATCGTCGGTGCGCAGCACCGTCCGCTCACCTGTGTCGATGTCGATGCGCACGATGGCCGCGGCGTCGTGAGGTCCGCCCGCGAGCAGGACGACACCGCCCGCAACTGGTGCGAGCAGTGGGCCCAGCGACGTGTACGGCAGCTCGAGCGCGTCCACTCTTCCGGATGCAATGTCGAGCACGTGCAGGCGCCACGTTCCGTCGTGGCACGCGGTGATTGCGACGCGGCCATCGTCGACGAACGCGTACGTCGCCATGCCGAAGCGCCAGTGCGGGCGTCCGCAATCCGCGCTCATCGGCGCCACCGGCACTACCTCGTGGCCGCCCCAGCGATACAGGTTCCACCAGCCCGTACGGTCGGAGGTGAAGTACAGCGTCGACTCCGAAGACCATGACGGCTGGAAGATGGACTCAGTCGGGCCACCGGCAACCAGCTGCGGTTCACCGATGACGCCGTCCCGGTCGAGCTCCGCCGCCCACAGCGCCGTGCCGTCCCACGGCATGTTCGGCTGGTTCCAGGTGATCCAGCAGAGCCGCGTCCCGTCAGGGCTCACCCGCGGCGACGCGTAGAAGTCGTTGCCCCCGACGAGCCGTTGCGGCTCACCGCCGTCGAGAGACACCATGCGGATGTCGTTGACCACGGCGGTGTCGCGGTGGTCCTCGACGACACACACGAGTGCGTTGCGCCGTGCATCGAGCGCCGTGTCCGCGTAGCGCACGTCGCCCAGGTCCGGCGTGAGCGGCACGGGGACGCCTGCGTCATCGATGCGGTAGAGACGTCCGTCCGTGGCATTGGAAAAGCAGACGACCCCGGAATCTGCGAGCAGCGCGCCACCGCCGTATTCGTGGACGAAGGTGCGCGCGGAGTGCGGTGCGTCGACGACGTCGGCGTTCTCGCCGCCTTCGTGGCGCACGATGGCGCAGCGTCCCTGCTCGGTGGAGCGCCCTTCGACCCAAAGCACGACATCGCCGTCGACCTGCAGCGCCTCGAAGCGCAGGCCGCTCGCCGCTGCGCCCACCGCGCTGATCGGTGACGGCCACGTGCCGTAGGCGCGCCGGAGCGGCGGCGCGCTCACGTCGTGGCAGTGGCTGCGAGTGCGACCGCGGCGAGCGCGGTGCCCACGAATACCCGCGGTCCGGCAACGCGGTGACGCAGGTGCACCCCGAGCATCGCCGCATTGCCGGCGAGGACCACGCCCGCGAGCGCGCGGAGGGTGCCGCCGCCGGTGCTCGTGCGAGCGGCTCCGGTTGCGAGCGCTGCCCATCCGGCGAGAAACCCGACGCTCCCGAGGGCGCGCCCGGGCGCCTGACGAAACAGCTGCGGGCGGCGCGCCAGGAACAGCGCGGTGTCAGCGGCTCCGCCGAGCGACGCCGCCAATGCCAGGGAGCGCCGGGAGCGCCGGCTCATCCCGTGTGCACCACGTGAAAGGCCTCGGCCAGCCGGCCGTCGACAAGGCCGTTCGCCTCCGCTGTCGCCTTGAGCCAGGTGCGCACGCGGTCTTCCAACGCCGCCCAGTCCTCGTACTGCGACCGGTGGCGGCGCAGTGCGGCGAGCTTTCGGTCGGCCGTGTCCGTGACGTCGATCACCTCGTCAGGCGTGCCCACCTGTCCCGACATCAACCAGACCTCCTTGACGGTGTGCGGTTCGAGCCCCTCGCGTTCGAGCAGCTCCGGATGCGCAAACGGGTTGCGCGCGTCGGGATACACGGCGTCGAGCGCCGCCTGTCCCGCGGCGCGGTGATCCGGATGGCTGGCGAAGATGCGATGAAAGTTGTGCAGCGGTGACTGTGTCACCACGCGATCCGGCCGCTTCTGCCGGATGACACGCGAGATGTCGCGCCGCAGCTCGATGCTCGGTTGCAGCTTGCCGTCCGGGTAGCCGAGAAACGTCAAGTCGCTGACGCCCACCTCTTCGGCGGCCAATCGCTGCTCCTCGCGGCGGATCTCAGCCATGCGGGTGCGCGTGATGCTCCGGTCAGAGCCGCCGGCGTCACCGTCGGTGACGAGGCAGTACGCAACGTCGAGGCCCTTGCTGGTCCACCTCGCCGTCGTCGCGGCGCAGCCGAAGTCGCAGTCGTCGGGATGTGCGACAACAACGAGGACGCGCTGCACACCGTTCTGCTCTGCCACGTCGGGCGATGGTAGCGTGAGTAGCCGTGATCCCATCGCCACCGCAGATCCTGCAGATGCTCGGTGGCTCGATGCCTGCGCAGACCCGGCCCCTGCCACTGCGCGACCGCGCGCGTGATCCCGGTCTCTTCGGACCCGGTTCCGCGACGTGGCGCGTGATGCGTGAACCGCTCCTCTTCTTCGGCGCCGGACGAGCCTTGCTCATGCAGGCGGCACACCCGCTGGTTGCGCAGGGAGCCATCGACCACAGCACGTTCGCCACGGATCCGTACGGCCGCCTCGAGCGCACCGTCGAGTGGGTGACACTCGTCAGCTTCGGCACGACGGCGGAGGCAACGCGCATCTCACGTGCGGTCGGCGCGGTCCATCGTCGTGTCAGCGGTGTGCTGCCGCCGGAAAACGCGACACCACGCGTGTCCGCGGCCACGCGTTACACCGCGTCGGACCCGGCGCTGTTGCGATGGGTGCACGCGACCTTCGTCGACACGATGCTGACGACGCACGACGCGCTCATTGGTGGTTTGGATGAAGTCGATCGCGACGCCTTCGTGCGCGAGTGGGATGCTGTGGCATCGCTCATGGGTGTCCTGCGCAGGCACCGGTGGCGCGACGCGTCAGCGCTGCGCGAGTACGTGCAACGCCAGGTCGAGCGCGGACCGGTGCAGCCCGGTCCCGGATCGCGCTCAGTGGCGGCGACGGTGCTGCATCCGCCGGTGTCGTCGCCGGCGATGCGCCCGGGCGCCGACCTCATGAGCTTCGTCGCGGTGGGACTGCTGCCGGCGTCCGTGCGCCGCGGTTACGGACTCACCTGGACACCGGCGCATGCAGCGGCGCATCGCGCCATCCGCGTGTGGCTGCGTGGTGCCGGGCGCGCGCTCCCACGACGCCTGCGCGTCTCACCGATTCACGACCTGGCGCTCGCCCGATCGCTCGGGCGGTGGCCTGCGGCGGTTGCGGCCTGACACAATCGGACGCCTATGACT
>JBHEMA010000301.1:0-6165 GCA_046262795.1 Candidatus Dormibacteria bacterium
CCAATTCCGCCATCCGCGCGCGAACGCTCGCAATGACGAACGTGAGTGTAGCCGCAGCCGGGAGTCAGCACGACGCAGTTGACACCGGCGTCAAGTTGGATACACTCCTGCTTCAAGACGCCGCCGGGGGGATGCGTCGGGAGATACTCGCAGGATTCCCCGCGACACGTTGGCGCGGAGGGAGGAGACAATGCGTCGCCGCTCGAACGGTGCGCGCCGCTGGCGCGTGGGTGCTGCTGTTGTCATTGCGCTCGGTTCGCTCGCGTTCTGCGCAGCAATCGTCGGCAACAGCGCGAACGCCGATGGCACGCCGTCGTCGGCACCGGCTGCGGCATCGGCATCACCGTCGGCGACACAGCTCATCAACACGCCTACTCCAATTCCGCCTTCAATCCCCCCGACGGTGCCACCCGTCAACGGTTGCATCGTCAACACGACACCGTGCCTGCCAGGAGGAGTGACGGACAAGCTGTGCGGCCTCAATCTGCCGTGTACACCAGCGCCCGACACACATCAATGTGTGTCGAATTGTGGTGGCGGCACGACGACAGGCGGTGGCGGCACGACGACAGGCGGTGGCAGCCCGAGTGGCGGATCGTCAGTCAGCGCAGGCGGCGGTGTGCCCATAGCATCGTCGGGTCCGACACCAAAGCCTCCGCCCATCGGGTCTGGCGACAATGACGGCGTTCCTGCCCTGGAAGCATCGAGTGTCCTCGGCATCACCGCGCCGTCTCCAAGCCCTGCGCCCAGTCTTTCGCCGGAACGGGGCCCGCTCGGTGCGCAGCCCGCAAGCAACAACGGCCTGCCGCCCATCACCAACGTCCCGTCGCCGCTGCAGATCTCGCTCAGCCTCAAGTTGATCGGCATCAACATGTTGGTCGCACTCATCCTTGCTGCGCTGCTGGCGCTGCCGGCGGAGCTGTTGAACGGCACGATCCGCGAGAACTACGACGACATCGCGCGCTGGCTCGGTTTCCAGCGTGGCAAGGCCAGCAAGCTGCACCAGGCGTGGTCGAGTCTGCCGAGCCATCTGACGCTCATCTCGTTCGTTGTCGTCGCTGCGCTGCTGTACACACTGCTCGATCCCGGCGCAGGTCTCAAGCTGACGACCGCTGCAGAGCTCGTCGGTCTCATAGGTGCGCTCGCGCTGATCACCGGCACGCACGACGTCGCTCGTAACGCGTACATCAAGCGCCGCTTCCGCAAGCGCGGACGCCTCATCACCTTCCCTGCGGGCATTGTGTTCGCCGTCGGTCTGGTGATCATCTCGCGCATGTTCAACTTCCAGCCCGGCTTCATCTTCGGGCTCATGACGGGTATCGCCTTCAGTGACCAGCTGTCGGATCGCGAGGACGGCCACGGACTCGCGGTTGCATCGCTGTTCGTGCTCGCAGTGTCCTTTGCGGCGTGGTTCATCTGGATTCCGGTGAAGGGCGCCGTCGACGGCAATCCAAACGCCGGTTTTCCGCTGGTTGCGGCCGACACGCTGCTTGCGACCGTGTGGGTGGCCGGCGTTCAGTCCGTGGTCTTCTCGCTCATCCCGATTCGCTTCATGGACGGTGAGAAGGTCGTCGTCTGGAGTCGCATCGGCTGGGCGGTGCTCTACGTGTTCGCCCTGTTCGTATTCGTCCACACCGTGCTCCATCCGAACGACAACCAGATCGGCACGACGAACACGGCCCAGGTCGTGTACCTCGCGGTGATGCTCGTCGGCCTCACCGTCGTCTCGGTCTCGACGTGGGCCTTCTTCTTCGTGCGCCATCGCCGGCGTCACGCAATGGCCCACGCATAGGTTGTCCCGTAGGTATCCTTCCCCCTGAGGCGCCCGACCGCCCGGAGCCGGTTCACGCAGGAGGACAGTGGATGGAGCCGAATCACTCAGGAGCAACGGTCGAGAACCCGCAGGAGATCGTTGCTCGAGTCGACCAGAAGGCGCTTCGCTTGTCAGCGCTGCTCCGGGAGATCGACAACCATCCCCTGCCTTTAGAGGGCGAGCTGCGCGACCGGCTCGACGACATCCTCGAGATGCTCGCCGTCCGCATCACCGCCACTCGGGCGCTGCTGCGGCGGCCAAGCGTCGAGCTTCAGGGAGCAGACTCCGCCGCCTGAAGTCCGCGAGACTCGCTGCCTGCGCCTTCGGCGCGATAGCGCTGGCAGCGGTGCTGGTGCGCTTCTGGGCGTTGACGACCCAGCCGGGCGGCCTCTACCCGGACGAGGCTGCGGAGGGCGTCAGCGCTCAGCGGCTGCTCAGCGATCCCGGGTACCACCCTGTCTTCTTCGACGAAGACGCCGGTCGTGAGCCGCTCTTCGCCTACTGCGTCGCGGTCGCCTTCCGGTTCTTCGGCTCGTCGGTGCTGGTACTGCGCAGCACCGCTGCGGCGCTTGGCGTGCTCGGGGTCGTCGCGGTCTGGCTCGCGGCCCGGCGATTCGGTCGCTGGCCCGCCATTGCGGCCATGGCATGGGCGGCAGGATCACTGTGGCTGATCTGCGTGTCTCGCGACGGCTTTCGCAACATCCTCACCGTCGGCTTCGGCGCGGTCGCACTCGCCGCGATGCTGCGCTGGGGCGACCGGCCGTCACGCTCATGGGCGTTCGTCGCGGGCGCTGCGCTCGGCGCCGGTCTCTGGACGTATCAGCCCCTCAAGTTGGCGCCGCTGCTGGTCATCGCCTGGTTGCTGTGGATGCGACGCGTGGAACCCGAACGGTATATGCGTGTGCGCGCAACGCTCCGGTGGGCATTGTTCGCGTATCTCGTCGTTGCAGCGCCGATGATCTGGACCGCGATCACCGACTTCCGCAACTACTTCGCGCGCGGCGCCTCCGTCTTGATCGCCAATCCATCCTCGGACGCAAGTGAAAGTTATTTCATGCACGTGCTCAAGACGCTCGGCATGTTCGTGGTGACGGGCGACCCCAATGAGCGTCACGACGTCGATGCGCTGCCGTTGCTCGGACCGGTGCTGTGCGTGCCATTTGCATCCGGTATGTGGCGCGCGTGGCGATTGCGTCGGGATCACGCACACGCCGTCTTGCTCATCGGCCTGCTCGTGTTCCTGATCCCTCCGCTCGTCGCGAACGAGGGCGGTGCGCCACACTTCCTGCGCAGCCTGGGGCTTGCGCCCTTCATCGCGGCGCTGATCGGACTCGGCGCGCTCGAGCTGAACCGCCTGGCGATGTATGCCGTGTCATGCGTCAGCGAGGGTCGCCGCAGCATCGCGGTGTTCGTTGCGCCTGCAGCCGTCGCCGGTGCTCTGGCTGCGCTGGGGGCGCTGTCGCTCGCCGCTTATCTGCAGCGACCGCTCAGCGCCCGGTACGACGCATACTCCTTCGCCGATGTGCAGCTGGCCGCAGCGTCGTATCGAGGCGCCGCAACCGTCGTCGTGATCAACGACTACGACGCGTTTGACGTCCGCTTTCTCGACGCAGACAATCTGCCCACCATCGTGCCGCCCGGCTCGACGCTGAAGAATGCGCCCGTCTATTCGCTCATCGTCGCACCGTCGCGCGACGACATCGCGACGGCGGCGGGTGCTTCGGTCGCGGCACGTGCCGGCGTGGTGAACCGAGATCCCGCGGGCAATCCCGATGTATGGGAGGCTGTGCCGTGAGCGCACAGCGATCGATAGGGATGCGCGAGCAGCGCCGCGTGGCCGGTGCGCTGCGTGCGCGCCTGCAGTGGCTGCTTGCGTCGTACGCCGGACGCATCATCGTCATCACGCTGTGCGGGCTCGCAGCACGCCTCGCGCTGATCGCATACCAGCCGCTGTGGCGCGACGAGGCGTTCACCGCCGTGGTCGTGAATCGGCCGATGACGCAGATGCTCGACACGGTGCGTGCCGACAGCGCACCACCGCTCGCTTATGTAGTCGAGCGATTCGTCGCCGGTCTGTGGTCTGGACCGGCAGGACTGCGGCTCGTGCCCGCGATCGCCGGCGCGTGTGCCATCCCGATTGGCGCCGCCTTGGCACGGCGGATCGCGGATGAACGCGGCGGCGTGGTTGGCGCGGCAGTCTGTGCCGCGGCACCCTCTCTCGTGCTGAGCGCAGTCGATGCACGCATGTACGCCATCGCGACGACGCTCGTCATGGCGGCAACGCTCGCATTGTGGCGTGCTGCCGAGCGGCCGACGGTACAGCGGTGGGTCGTATACGCCGTGTTGACGACCGCCGCGCTCTATACCGACTACTTCGCAGCCATTGCCATTCCGGCGCAGCTCCTGGCTACGCTCATCCTGCTGCGCGCCGGATGGCGCCGCACGATTCTGGCTGCCACGTCGGCGCTCTCGGCGTGCATGCTGCTGGTGCCGTGGCTGCTCTCAGCGACACAGCAGCTAGCGCATACGAATCAAGGATTTTGGGTGCAGCCCGTCGGCATCGCGACTGTCGGCGGAACCATCGTGCAATTCTTCGCGGGTCCCGGAATCGACTCGTGGGTTCCCTTCAAGCCCGTGTTCCAAGGGCTGCAGGGAATCACCATGGCAATCGAGGTCCTTGCGATTGCAGGGCTCGTCATGTGTCGTCGCACGCTTGGCAGCGAAGGCCGATCCGCAGCGTGGTTCTGCACGACGTGTGGCGTCGGCGCCGTTGCGCTGCTGGTCCCCGTGAGCATCTGGCATCCCGTCGTCGACGGTCGGTATGCGAGCGTCATGTGGGGGCCGTTGTTCGCCGTGGTCGGCGCGGGGCTGGCGCTGGTTCCGCTGCGGCGTCCACTGCGGCAGATGGTGTTCGGTGGCATTGCCCTGACGGCGGTGACGTCGTTGACACTGGCGCTCGCGTCGACCCACCCCCCATCAAAGCAGGCGATCGCATCACTCCAGGAGCGCGTAACTGCGCGGGACGTCATCGATGCGCATCCCAGCCAGTACCTGTTGTTCCTTTACTACGCACCGCCGTCGCTCCTCGCTCGGACCCGCGTGGTGCAGGAGGACGTCCCGTGGTTCTGGGGCACCGCAGCATATCCACCAGGGGCGATCGTCTCCTCGCTACCGCCCGAAGTTGCGCAGCGCCGCGGCACGGTGTACTACGTGCGCCAGCCGGACGAAGGCGCCGCCGTGGGCCTGCCCTCCGGCTACGTTGCGCGCGACACGCAGTGCTGGACCGGCGTCTGCATCACCGCGTACACACGCTGAGCTGGACCAACGTCACAAGGAGCAGACCGCATGAAGGGGTTCCGCAACTTTCTGGCACACGGAAACGTCGTCGATCTCGCGGTGGCCTTCGTCATCGGCGCGGCGTTCTCGACCGTCGTCATGGCGTTCGTCGCCGACATCGTCAACCCGATCATCGCCATCCCGGGCGGCAAACCGAACGTCGACGCCTACGCCGTGACGATCAACGGCAGTCAGTTGAAATATGGCACCTTCGTCACGGCCGTGATCTCGTTCGTGCTCATCGCCGCAGCGGTGTATTTCGCGTTCGTGCTCCCGTACACGAAGATGAAGGAGCGCCGGGCGCAGCCGGCCGCGACGCCGACTCGTTCGTGCCCGGAGTGTCTCAGCGACATTCCGGTGGCGGCCCGACGCTGCGCGTTCTGCACCGCACAAGTCACGCCGGCCTCCGCAGGCTGACCGCAGATGACACTGGCATCCTGGACGGGTTAGTTACTGCAGTAGCCGGCGCCGTCGTACGCGCTGTTGTCCCAGAGCCCCTGCACCGGATAGGAGCGACCGTCGTTGCCGGCGATGTTCGTGGCCGCGCCCGGCCCGAGCGACATCCACGCGCACTTGTCGCCGTTCTCGTAGCCGTTCAGGTCGACCCACCCGGTGCCCGCACCGGGATCGGTGATCGCCTCGGCGATCTCGTGGCCGAGCACGATGGTGAAGCCATCGAGGTCACCGCCAGGCGCCGGGTTGACAAAGTCCTTGCCGCAACCACCGCCCGCGTTCAGCACATACGGCATGCTCGTGAATGCGAACTGCGGAGTGCCAGCAGCGAACGTGTAGCCGTCGGTGCTCCAGTCATGCCACGCGCAGTAGCTGTTGCTGTTGAAGCCGGCGTCGTTGGCGTTCGACGGTTGGGCCACGACCACGTTCGAGTTGGCGAAGTCGGTGATGCCGAAATGCTGCACGCCGCGCAGCGCCTCGTTACCGATCTCCTGTCCGGAGAGGTTGTTATGGATCGGGTTCGTGTTGTCGAACCACACACCGGCGAGTTGCTGCGCCGGGTT
>JBHEMA010000302.1:0-2588 GCA_046262795.1 Candidatus Dormibacteria bacterium
CAACGTCTCTACCCACTACACCTAGCCGGCGTCGCGACGCGCCGGCAGTCGCAGCGTGAAGACGCTTCCCTCACCAGGTTTCGATCGCACGATGATGTCGCCGTCCTGCACGCGCGCAAGCTCGCGTGACAGGTACAGCCCGAGTCCGACCCCCTCGATGCCGCGGCTGTCGGCCTCACCCAACCGGGTGAACGGCTGAAACAGACGGGCCAGCTCCTCGGGGGGAATGCCGACTCCTCTGTCGGCCACGTCGAGCTCGACGACGTCATCGTGCTCGCGCAGTGACAGCATCACCTCACCGCCGTCGGGGGAATATTTGAGCGCATTCGACAGAAGGTTGCCGACGATGGTCTCCACGTGTTTGCGATCCGCCATGGCATGCACGGGACGCACGTCGGTGAGCACGATGCGCGAGCGCGATGCGGCGTTCGACACACCATCGACGACCTTGCGCACGACCTCGTCGATGCGCGTGTCGTACACCTCGATGGGCAGGCTGCCCGACTCGAGCCGCGCCGCGTTGAGCATCTGGTCGACCAGGTCCTTCATCTGCACCGCCTGCCGCTCCATCAGCTCCGCAGTGCTGAGCAGGTTCGCCGGCAGCGCGCCCATCGTGCCGTCACGCATCATCGAGAGATATCCGCGGAGGATCGCGATCGGTCCGCGGAGCTCGTGCGATGCAAGCTTGAGGAAATCGGACTTCTGCCGCTCCACCGCGGCCATGCGCGCGGCGTGGTCTTTGAGTCGTTCGAGCTCCGCGGTTTGCAGCTCCGTGACACGACGCTGCGCCGTGTAGCTCTGCCACACCAGCGCTGAGCCGCGCGCGGCGAGGCGCATGATCCATTCGTCCTGCGCTGCGAATCCCGCAACCGAGTCGTAGGCGACGAGGAGTCCCAGCGGCCCTTCGGACGTTCGCCAGGGTACCGCGAGCAGGTTGAACACGCCATCCGGCGCGATGGGAGCGCGTTTGGTCGCATCCGCGCCCGCGTCGTCGCGGAGCGCCGCGCCGCCGTACAGAACATCACCGATGCCGTGCTCGACTGCCGCCCTGAGCGACGTGCGCATCGATGCCTGCTCGTCCGCGGTGAATCCATACGTTTCGGGTTGTGCGACGAGATGATCACCGTCGACGATCCAGTACGCGACACGTCGTGCACCCGCGAGTCCGGCGACGCTCGTGCTCATGCGCCCGAAGAACGCGGGGAGTATTTCGCTCGCAGCCACGTGATCCGAGATCAGTGTCAGCGCGTCGAGGCCGCGCCGCTGCGCCGCGGTGACGTCTTCCAGCAACCGCGCATTGCGCAACGACAGCACCGCCATGCCACCCATCTCGCGCAGGTGATCGAGGTCGCGCGCAGAGAAGCCGGGGTCGTCGCGGCGGCTCAACACCAGGAGAGCGCCCACCTCGGTGCCCAGCTTGAGCGGCACGATCGCGGTGTGCTTGATGTCGTCAAGGCTGCGAGTGAGGTCAGGCGCCGTTTCACCGCTCCGCGTGAAGCCGCCGCCGGTGACAACGCGGCCCGTGCGCACGGCTTCTTTGACGAGCGGCTGGCTTTCCAGATATGACCACGGGTATTCACGCCCGACGAAGGTGGGCGTCGCCTCGCGCTCCACGCTGTCCTCGACACGGAAGACGCCACGGTCGATGCTCGTGAGCGTGCAGCGGTCGGCGCCGCCCTGGACCAGACCCAGCAGCACCAGGCGCGACCTGATCTCGCGTGCGTCGGTCGACGTCAGCAGCTCGATGGCCGCCGACGTCAGCTCACCCGATGCCCCGATCACCTCCATGGCGCTGATTGTCGCGGTGGCCATGGGCCTGAGGCAATGACGACGTGATCTCAGGCGGCGCGCTGGTGGCCGGTCGCGTGGGACCACCGCTGTTCGATGCGCCCGAAACGCCACACGAGCAGCGCCACCATCCACGTGACGACGAACAGCCCCACGATGATGAAGCCGGCCTGGTTGATGTCAAAGCTGGAGACGTACCTCCAGAAACCCCCGGTCAGGCTGAACTGATTTGCCAGGAGCGCAAAGAGCTCGATCGATCCGATCACCAGGGCGACCGCAACCGAGAGCCCCGTGATGATGATGTTGTAGTAGACCTTGCGCACCGGCTTCGAGAACGCCCATCCGTACGCGAAGTTCATGAACGATCCGTCGATGGTGTCGAACAACGACATCCCCGCCGCGAACAGGATGGGCAGGCTGAGCACCGCATACCAGGGAAGCCCGAGCGTCGCCGCTCCCGCCGTGGCGGCGAGCAGCGCGATCTCGGTGGCGGTGTCGAATCCGAGGCCGAAGAGAACGCCCACCGGATACATGTGCCACGGCTTGCGAATGGCACGCATGAGCCGGCCGAAGAACCGGTACATCAGGCCGCGCGCGTTCAGCTGCTGCTCGAGCTCGTCTTCGTCGTACTGACCGCGGCGCATGCCGATGAACACCTTGACGATGCCGACGAGGATCACCAGGTTGAGAATCGCGATGAGGTACAGGAAGGTTCCCGAGACCAGCGTACCGACGATGCCGGCGGTTCCATGCAATGCCGATCCGTTGTTGGCGACCTGTCCGAGCACCGCGCCCGCCGC
>JBHEMA010000303.1:0-3985 GCA_046262795.1 Candidatus Dormibacteria bacterium
AGCCCCCTGAACTTCGGCAGCGTGACGCCGGGAACCGCCGCCTCGGCCTCGGGCTACATCCCGCTCTCGCGCAACATCGGCGTGATCTATTCGCTGCCCGACGGCGCCTCGACCGGCCTCCTGACGGGACCCCTCGCGACGACCCTACTGCCCACCTACACCTGCGGCGTCGGCGCGACCAGCTCGACCATCACGAGCGCGTTCACGAACTGTAACGCAGCCGGCAACCAGCTGACCCTCGCCGCACCCGCCGGCGTGAGCACGGAGTACGTCATCTTCAACGGTTCGCTCTCCGCTGCCCAGACGAACATCACCCCGGGTAGCTACACGGGCACGATCCGCATCACGGCGACGGGCAACTAAGTCGCCGACCCCTGGTAGATCTGGGATGATCGACCAATGACGTCGAGGAGTGGGTGGTACCCGCTTGTTGCCCTCCTCCTCGCGTCATGGGCGACTCCCGCCGCGGCGCAGGCTCCGCAGAGCGTCAGCATCGTTCCCGTACAAAACCTCTCCTTCGGCTTGCTGCTTCCAGGCTTTCGTGATGCAGTCTCGGTGACCGACGTCTCCCGTCGCGCCGTGGTGGCTCTCGCAGGCAGCGGACCGGTCGACATCAGTCTCGTGCTCCCCTCGGCGCTCGAGACCAACACCGGTGACAGGATCGCCCTTCGCTTTACCTCCGGTGACGCAGCACTGCTCAGCACCACCGGCGGCACCCTCTCCACGCTCGATCCGCTCCAGATCAACAGAGTACAGCTCGGCAACGACCGCACGGTTTTGTTCGTCCTTGGTGGGACGGCCCAGACAACGGCCTCGACGCGCCCCGGCCATTACGCAGCACGCGTGGCGCTCATCCTCAACCACCCGGGAACGTGATGACTCGCACCTCCTCTTTCCTCCGGACACCGATGGGACGACGCACCACCACACCGATCACGCTCGCTGCTCGCAACGCCAGCCCGATGCTTCATCGGGTCGCGTGCGTTGCCGCGCTCGCAGCGTCGATGATGGTGCTCCCCGCAGCGCAGGCGCGCGCGGTGACCGTGAGCCCGACGGCGGTCTACATCACCGCCCGGAACCCGTCGGCTCTCCTCACTCTCATCAACACCGGAACTCGCTCCGAAGAGATCGAGCTCTCGATCGGATTTGGGTATCCAGTGTCGGACAGTGCTGGTGTGCTCCCCGTCGACATCGTCGACACGGCTGCCAGCGGAGAGCCCTCGTTGACCTCCTATCTGCGCGTCTTCCCGCGCCGCCTCGTGTTGCAGCCTGGGCAACGTCAGGTGGTGCGCGTCATGGTCTCGATGCCCGCCGGTGCCGCGAATGGTGAGTACTGGGGCCGCGTGCTCGTCAAATCGCGCGGTGGTGAGCCGCCGATCGAACAGGCACAGGGCGGCGTGAAGATGCAGCTGTCGCTCGAGACGACCTTCGCCACGGCGGTCTTCTACCAGAAGGGCGACGTCACCACCGCAATCACCGTTCCGACGGTCTCAGCGACTCGTCTGAGCGACGGAGCGCAGCTCACCATCGACCTGAAGCGCGAGGGCAACGGCGCCTTCCTCGGCCGCGTCCGTGCCGAGTTGGTCGATGCTCGAGGCGCCACGGTTGCCGAGGCCGAAGACGTCGTTGCTGTCTATCGCCAGCTGCGTCGTCGCTTTCTCGTCCGTGCAGCGACGCCGCTGCCGGCCGGGAAATATACTGTCCGCTACCTCGTCGATACCGAGCGTCCTGACCTCCCGCCGCAGGGTCCCATCAAGGCCGTTGCGGTGAGCGGTACGGTGGAGGTTCGTTGACCATGCGCTCGCTGGCCAAGTCGCTGCGACTCACGCTTGCTCTGGCCGTCCTCCTTGGAGGCTCGGCCTCCCAGGTCGATGCCCAGATCACCGCGGGAATCTCCGGCATGGCCACCATCTTGGCGGCACCGCTCACCGGTGTCGGGACGCGTGCCCTTCAGTTCGGAACGATCGTCCCTGGTACGACGTCGGTGACCGTGCTTCCGCGATCGCGCTCGGGCGGTGAGTTCCGTATCGCCGGCGTGAAGAACCGCAAGTCGGTCGATATCAGCTTCACGCTTCCGGCCAGCCTCGCGGGACCGAGCGGCGCGACGATCCCGCTCAGCTTCAACGGCAACTTCGCCGGCCTCTGCGAGATCGACACCGCAGGCAACTGCGACGTTGCGTCGTACACCACCTGGAATCCCGTCAGCACACCAACGTTCAGTGACACGCCCACTCGCTACAAGCCGGGACGGCCGAAGTACGCGTACGACGCCTACCAGGTGTATCTGGGCGGCGTGGCCTCACCGTCGGCGACACAGCGCCAGGGCCGCTACACGGCAACGATCGGCGTCCTGCTCGTCATCAACTAGTCCGCAGTGAGAGCGGTGCGCGAGCGGCTGTCTTCTCGGCTCGCCGTTGCGCTTCTCGCCTGTCTCGTGCTCGCTCGCGACCTGCGAGCGCAGGACCACCTGCCGAAGGGCTACGAAGAGGGACTGTTCGACGTCGTCGCCCTCGGCATGGCTCCGACGTCGGTGCCCGTGCTCGTCTCGCCGCGCGGAAAGTTCTTGCTTCCGGTGCGACAGCTTCTCGAACCCATCGGCGTGCCGTATGACATCGTCACGGACAGCGCCGTGTTACACGTCTCGCGGCCGGCGGGTGTGGGACGCGCTCATCTCTGGTGGGGAGAACCGAGAAGGCTCGAAGTCGCATCGGTCACGCCGCTCGACTCCGACGATGTCTATGTCGACGGCGCGAGTGTGTTCGTCGCCGCCCAGCGGCTCGCCGAGCTGATCGAATCCACGATCGACGTCGACGTCGGAACATTGACGATCGCGGTGAAGCGCGATGGCGGATTCCCCTCGCAGATCAAGCTCGACGCGAAGCAGCGCCGTCGCATCGACGCGATGCTCGCCGTCGCTGAAGAATCCGCCGAGCCGAGTGGCACGGTCGCATTCCGACCGACGAGTGGAGTCGGCGTGCTCGAATGGGCGATGGGAGGACCCTTGCGCCGAACCACCGCGCCCTCCACGCTCGATCTTCGCGGCGGGATGGGTCTCTACGGCGGCATGCTGCAGTTGCACAGCATGGTGCTCCTCGGCTCAGCGGAAGATGCGATCAGTCTGTTGAATCACGAAGCATCGTATCGCCGAGTCTTTCCAGGACAGCGCTGGCTGCAACAGATCTCACTGGGCAACATTCTCGGCGAGGGTGCGGAGGCGCGTCCGATGCAGGGAGTGACGTTGACGAACGCGCCCTTCGTACGCGGCCTTCAGTTCGGCGACGTCGCCTTCTCGCGACCGCTGCCGCCGGGCTGGGAGTACGAGGTGTACGAAGGCGCGCGACTCGTCGGCTTCGCCGATGAGAGCCGCTCCGGCCCGATGAACGTTCCGCTGCGCTATGGCACCACGCCGCTGCGCGTGAAGCTGTATGGTCCCGCCGGCGAAGTCGTGGAGTCGTCGGTGTCGTACGTCATACCGATCGAGCAATTGCGCGCCGGAGAGTGGCAGTATGCCGCTGGTGCGGGTCGCTGCGTACAGCAGTGCTCGGGTCTATGGTACGCCGATCTCAGACATGGGTTCTCGCGACGCCTCACAGTGCAGGCGGGTGCGGACGCTCAGCGCGACAGCGCGTGGCAGGCAATGCGTCCCTATGGTGCGGTGAGCTTTCTTCCAGCGCCCGGATGGACGACAGATGTGCAGGCGCGTCGCAGCTCGTACGTGCGTGGATCGATTCAGAGCTACATGGATACGCACATCAACGGCGGTCTCTCGGCCGGACTCAATCTTCCGGGCGAGGGCGGCGTTGCGGTCACGACGGGCACCGACGCCGTCTGGTTCGCGCAATCGACCATGCGCATCCGAGGCGTGTTTCCGCAGCTCACCGAGCGCGCGGTGTTGCTGGCGTCTCGCGTGGAGGCACCGCAGCACGGTGGCGCATCGCAGTGGGATGCCTCGGCGACATTGCCGATCCGAATCGGAATGTTCGAG
>JBHEMA010000304.1:0-2839 GCA_046262795.1 Candidatus Dormibacteria bacterium
ATCCAGAAGGCTTTGATGTGCGGAATGTTGTCGCACATCAGCCGCGCGACCGCATGCACGCGGAGCGTGTCGGCGGCGCTCGGCGCCGGAAGCTTGCGCATCTGGTTGTTGTCGGGGTGAAACGCGAGTGGAATGAACGCCTGGAAGCCGCCCGTCTCGTCCTGAAGCGTGCGCGCGCGCATCATGTGATCGACCCGCTCTTCCATCGTCTCGATGTGTCCGTAGAGCATCGTGACGTTGGTGCGCAGGCCGAGCCGATGCGCGATGCGGTGGATGCTGAGGTACCGATCGGCGTCGCACTTGTCGTGGCAGATCTTCCTGCGCACGCGCTCGGCGAAGATCTCGGCGCCGCCGCCGGGGAGTGAATCGAGACCGGCGTCAATCAGCTCGCGCAGCACCTGCTCGTCGGTCATCTCGTAGAGATCGGCGAAGTACGCGATCTCGACCGCGGTGAAGCACTTCAGGTGAATCTCGGGACGGATCCGCTTGAAGCCGCGCAGCAACTCCTTGTAGTAGTCGAACGGCAGATCCGGGTTGAGGCCGTTGACGATGTGGAGCTCGGTGAGCGGCTGATTGGCGCGCTTGCGAAGCTTGTCCCACGCCTGCTCGAGCGACATCGTGTAGGCCGCGGCGTCTGACGCCTGCAGGCGCGCAAACGAGCAGAACAGACAGCTGGCGACGCAGACGTTGGTCGGCTCGAGGCGCAGGTTGTAATTGAAATAGGTGCGTGCACCGTGGCGCTTTTCGCGCTCGCGGTTCGCGAGCCAGCCGACGGCCAGCAGATCGGGCGCATTGAAGAGCGCAACGCCGTCGTCGAGCGTCAACCGCTCGCCGGCGCGCAGTTTGTCGTCGATCTCCGCCAGTCCGGCGGCTCTGATCCTCGTATCCACTCCGAAAAATTCTACGTGCTATAGTCCAAAGTCACAACTCGACTCGGCCTCGGATGCAGGGGAACCGGGTGTAAATCCCGGACGGTCCCGCCACTGTCACAGTCAGGAAACCTGCCCGACCGTTTTGTCTTTTCGTCCCTCGACAGGCTCGGGACGCCCCGAGCGTAGTCGAGGGGCGCCGGCGCGTGAGACGCCGGAAGGAGACGCCCGTGAGACCGCGCGCGGCCATCTCGTGGAGCGGCGGGAAAGACTGCTGCACCGCCCTCCTCCGCACGCATCCTGAATTCGACATCACCGCAATCCTGACGATGTTCGCCGAGGACGGCGAGCGAAGCCGTTCGCATGGCCTGCGTCCGGACATCATCGCGGGGCACGCGCAGCGGCTTGGCGTCACGAGCCTCACGGGGCGCTGCTCGTGGGCCAGTTATACCGACGAGTACATCAGGATGCTCGGAGAGGCATCGGCGCTCGGCGTCACGCACGTCATCTTCGGCGACATCATGGGCGAGGCACACCGGGCATGGGACGAACGCGTCTGCGCCGCGCACGGCCTGACGCCCGTGCTGCCGCTCTGGGGCGCTTCAACGCGGACGCTCGTCGAGGAATTCATTGCCAGCGGCAGCACCGCCGTCATCGTCACCGCGCGCGCCGCGCATCTCGACGAGAGCTGGCTCGGCAGGACGATCACATCGGACGCCGTGCGCGAGCTCGAAGCGCTCGGCGTCGATCCGTGCGGTGAGTACGGCGAGTACCACACGCTGGTGACGAACACGCCGCCGTTCCACGCGCCGTTGGAGGTGACGTTCGGCGCGCGCGAGATGCACTCCGACTGCTGGGCGCTCGACGTCGTTCCTGGGCCGGTTGAAGCCGGCCCCTACGTTTCGCATGCTGCGCGCTGAATCCGTTTCGTTCGGCTATGGCGGAGCGTTCACGCTGACCGATGCCTCGGTCGAGATCGCGCCGGGGTCGCTCACCGGTCTCCTCGGTCCGAATGGCTGCGGCAAGACCACGCTGCTCAAGCTGCTGTGCGGCGTCCTGCGTCCGCACCGCGGCCGCGTGCTGTTCAGCGACCGGACGCTCGACTCGATGACGCGCCGCGAGCTGGCGCGTCACATCGCGGTGGTGCCGCAGGAGACGCATCCCGCCTTTGACTACAGCGTGATGGAGATGGTGCTCATGGGGCGCCACCCGCACCTTGGTGCATTTCAGCTCGAAGGCCCCGCGGACTTCGACGCCGCGCGCGAGGCGCTCGAGGCAACAGGCACCTTTCACCTCGCCGACCGGCGGTACATGACGCTGAGCGGCGGCGAAAAGCAGCGCGTCATCATCGCCGGCGCACTGGCGCAGGCGACGGACGTGTTGCTGCTCGACGAGCCGACCGCCTCGCTCGATCTCGGGTATCAACTCGACATCGCGACGCTGCTGAGGCGTCTGAACCGCGACCGTCGGGTCACGATGGTACTGGCGACGCATGACCTGAATCTCGCGGCCTCGATCTGCCAGCTGCTCGTCGTGATGCGCGGCGGCCGCATCCTCGCAAAGGGCGCAACCGGCGACGTCTTGACTGGCGAGACGGTTCGCCGGTTGTACGACGTCGATGCGGACGTGCAGTTCCATCAGCGAGCCGGACACCTGACCGTCGTGCCGGTGAAACGGATCCATGGATAAGGCCCGCCTTGCCTCCACCGTCGCCGGCTACGGCGCGCTCGCCCTCGGCGCGTGCCTGCTTGCTCCGCTCGTCGGCAGCACGCACATCAGCCTCGCGCGGGCGTTCGATCGCTCCATTCCGTTTGCCGACAACGTCGACGCGCAGATCTTCTTCGTCGCGCGCATGCCGCGGGTCCTGACCGGCGCGGTGGTCGGCGCTACGCTGGCGAGCGCCGGCGTCGTGATGCAGGCCCTGCTGCGCAACCCGCTCGCGACGCCGTTCACGCTCGGCGTGTCCGCCG
>JBHEMA010000305.1:0-3118 GCA_046262795.1 Candidatus Dormibacteria bacterium
CTGGCTGCTGCCGCCGCCGTAGCCTGAACCGCCCAGCAGACGTTCTCTCCGGGACATCGCACACATGGCCGGTCACGCAGCCTCCACCGCTCACCCAGCGCGATCGCGCCGTCCACTCGGACGGGTCATCGCGACACTCTGTTTCATGCTGGCGCTGGCAACCGGCTCCGCTGCGGTGACCGTGGCGATCGCGGGTTCCCATGCGGTGATCGGCACCGGCGTTGCGGTGGCGCAGGGCGCGCCGGTCGTGCTGCCCGCGCCGATGGTTGCGCACACGACGCCGGCTCCGGTGCCGGTCTCGAACGGCGCGCCCGTGCGCGCGGCCAACGGATGCATCAACGTGCCGATGCTCTATTACCACTACATCCGGATCAACCCGACCGCCCGTGACCGCCTCGGGTACCAGCTGTCGGTGACGCCGCAGAACTTTCAGATGCAGATGGACTGGCTTCGCGCCGCAGGTGCGCACACGGTGACGCTGGCGCAGGTGATGTCAGCGCTGAACGGTGGACCCGAGCTCCTGTCGCACCCGGTCGTCCTCACGTTCGACGACGGCTACGCCGATTTCGCCACGGCCGCGACTCCGATCCTGGTGCGCGACGGCTTTGTCGGGACAGATTTCGTCGTACCCGGATTCCTCGGCACCAGTGACTACATGACCAAAGACCAGGTTCTCGATGTGGCGTCGCAGGGCATGGTCATCGGCGCGCACACCATGCACCACGTCAAGCTCACCAGCGTGCCGTCCCAGGTCGCTGCGGCGGAGATCTCGTCATCGAAGGCAGCGCTCGAGCAGCTGCTCGGCGTGACGGTGGACGACTTCGCGTATCCGTTCGGCGCGGCGTCGCCAGCAGTCGAGTCGATGGTGCAGGCGGCGGGATTCCGCGATGCGTCCGCAACGACGTGGGGCACCGAGCAGTGCACCGGCAACCGCTTCGCGTTGCATCGCCTGGAGGTTGTCGGCGGATTGGGTCTTGCCGCATTCGCGCAGGCAGCGGGTGTGACTGCGCCGCCTCCGCGCTGGGTCGACCCAGGACCGCCGACGGCGTAGCTCGCGACATGCAGCGACTCAGCGCATCGCACACGATCGACGAGCTTCTCATCGAGGGCGCGAAGGCCATCGGCCGTTCGCGATCCATCGACCACTGGCAACCGACGATGGCGCGCTATGACGCCGAGGAGTTGATGGCGGAGGCGCTCGGCGATCGCCTCACCGCCAGCGTCCGTCGCTCAGCCGCACCGGCTGCGTTGCGTCGGCGATATGCATCGATGATCTCGCGGCGGGTCAACGGCGAACCGGTGGCGCAGATCATCGGTCACTTCGAGTTTCGCGGACTCCGCCTGCGCGTCCGCCGTGGCGTGTTCGTGCCGCGTGTGTCGAGTGAGCTGCTTGCCAGCGAGGCGGTCAAGGCGCTACGCAGGCGTCGCGGATCTCGCGTCGCCGTCGACGTCGCAACCGGCACCGGCCCCGTGGCGCTCGCCGTCGCACACGAGGTGCCTGTTGCTTCCGTGTGGGGAGTCGACATATCAGCCGAGGCGATTTCGCTGTGTCGTGACAATGCAAAGCGGCTCGAGATTCACAACGCGCACTTCGCGGTGAGCGACATGCTCGACGGTCTGCCGTCGCGCCTTCGCGGCGAGGTCGACGTCTTCACGATCCATCCGCCGTATGTCGCGCGTCACGAGCTGCGCATCCTGCCGCGTGAGATCCGCGACTTCGAGCCGCTGCAGTCGCTGACCGACGGTTCCGACGACGGGCTCGGCCTCGTGCGCGCACTCGCCAGTGAGTCGCTCGAGTGGCTTCGACCAGGGGGCGTGCTCCTGATCGAGATCGGCACGTACCTCTCACGCAAAGCGCAGGCAACGCTGCGCCGCGCCGGACTGACCGATGTCACGTGGACACGCGACTCGCTCGGGGTCACGCGCGTCGTCTCGGGACGGCGAGCGCGCGGCCGCGGGTGATGTTGCAATACGCGCTCGCACGCCGGCGGTGCGCGCGCCTGAGCGCGCGTAGATCTGTGGTTGAGAGGTAGCGACATGACAAAGCGAACGGTCACGAAAACCTGGTTATGGGGACTCGGCTTTTTCCTTGCCGGGATCGTCGCGCTCGCCACGGGTATCGGGGTCATGCTCGGTGCCGCGGGGACCTGGTCGCAGACGGATGCGCACTCGTGGAGCTATTCGCCAAACCTCGACGCGCTCTTCTACTCGATGGTCGCGTTGATCTGCATCGGCGGCGTCGCGATTCTCGCTGGCGGCATCGCGCAGTTCGTCGCTTGGGTCGGCGCCATGATCAACACGGCGCGATCGCATGACAAGACGTGGTTCATCCTGCTGCTCGTCCTCGGGCTGCTCGGATTCCAGTTCGTGATGATGATCGTCTACCTCATCGCCGGACCCGACGTGCCGAAGCCGCTGCCGTATGCGTGGACCGCGCCCCCACCGCTGCCCCCGCCCGCGACGGCGCATTCAACCTGAGAAGACAAGCACCCGCGTTTTGCCGGAGCAGGTTCGGTACACCCGGAGGGTGAGCGTCGCGCAGCCGCGCCCGGACATTCTCGGAGCACAGGGGCGCGGCGAGCGCGAGCGGTCAGCCGCCCCCTTCACGGTTCACGACCGCTGACTGGTTGATGGCGGGCGGCTGAACCGCGACTCGCCCGAAGTGGTGTATCGACCTGCTCCCAGGCGAAACCGCCGGTGCTCCCGCTCTCAGTGATGGAAGCGCGCGCGGTCGGGGTGCTGCGGCAGCGGGGCGGTCACGCGTTCGAGCTGCGCGACTTCGCGACGCAGGTCCGCGATGAGGAGATCGGCGAGATCACGCGAGAATCCGTTGCGCACGACGACACGGAGCACCGCGGTGCTTTGCAGGTTCTTGGGCAGGTGATACGCCGGGACTTGCCAGCCGCGCTTGCGCAGGCCGTCGGACACGTCGAAGACGGAGTACGTCGTGACCTCCGGCTTGAGCGTGAACACGAACACCGGCAGCTCGTTGCCATGCGTAAACAGGTGGAACGGTCCGAGGCGCTCGACCGCCGCTGAGATGTGCTGCGCGGTGTCCAGCGATGCCTGCTGCACGCGACGGTATCCCTCGAATCCGAGGCGAATGAGGTTGTAGTAC
>JBHEMA010000306.1:0-4131 GCA_046262795.1 Candidatus Dormibacteria bacterium
CCGCTGTAGGCGAGCACGCAACGTTGTTTGCTCATCCCTCGATCGCCGTCATGCGGCGCAGGCGCAGGTTGAGGCGCTGCGCCGCTGGACGAGAGCGGGTGACGATGAGAATGGTGTCGTCACCGGCCAGGGTGCCGGCAATCTCGTCGAAGCGTGCGCCGTCGATAGCAGCCGCGACCAGTGGCGCGCAACCAGGCAGGGTGTGCATGACACCCAGCAGGTCGATGAACTCAAACGTGCGCACGTGCTCGCGCATCGCGTTGCGCAACCGCTCCTCGGTGCCCTCGGCATCGAGCTCTGCCACCGGCGTCATGTACCGCGGCCCGTCGGCGTCGTGCACCCGCACGAGGCCGAGCTCGCGCCTGTCGCGGCTGACAGTCGCCTGCGTGACCTCGAGCGCGCGGCGGTGCAACGCGTCCACCAGCTCTTCCTGCGTGCGAATCGTGCGCGTCCGCACGAGCTCGAGGATGGCACGCTGTCGTTCGACCTTCTGCGGGGCGCTGATGGGACGTGCAGCGGTCGCCATCACTCACGCACCTCGGCGAATGCAGCTCGCAGACGCTGCATCGCTTCGTCCACGTCGTCGTGCGTCAGCACCAGTGGCGGCAGGAGTCGCAGCGTGCGCTCTCCGACAGCATTGAGAATGAGTCCACGGCGCAGCGCCGCCGTGACGACGCGTGGCGCGACGTCCTCGCTGAGCGCAATCCCGAGCATCAGCCCACGCCCGCGCACCGCGTCGATGGGCGCCTCCGCGCGCAACGAGAGCGCCGACTCGGTGATGTGCTCGCCGATGGTCACGGCTCGCTCGAGCAATCCGTCGTCATCGATGGCGCGCATCACGGCGACGCCGGCAGCGCACGCGAGCGGACCCCCGCCGAAGGTGGAACCGTGATCGCCGGGCTCGAAGACGTCGGCGCGCGGCGAGGCCAGGATCGCGCCGATCGGGATGCCACCACCCAATCCCTTCGCCGTCGTCATCACGTCGGGCGCCGCCCCGTCGTGCTGGTGCGCCCACCAGGCGCCGGTGCGTCCCATACCGGTTTGCACCTCGTCGAGCATGAGCAGCACGTTGTGCTCGTCACAAATGCGCCGGATCTCGCGCAACGCTCCGGGAGCGAGAGGATGCACCCCGCTTTCACCCTCGATGGGTTCGAGCAGCACCGCGCAGGTCGTATCGTCGATGGACCCCTCGAGAGCGGCGACGTCGTTGTACGGCACGTGCACGAAACCGCGCGGCAGCGGCTCGAACGGTTCGCGATAGCGCGCGTTCGCCGTTGCGGCAAGCGCGCCGAGTGTGCGTCCGTGAAACGAGCCGTGCGCGCAGACGATCACGTTCGCGCCATGGCGGTGCAAGCGTCCCCATTTACGTGCGAGCTTGATGGCGCCTTCGTTCGCCTCCGCGCCGCTGTTGCAGAAGAAGACGCGCGCGGCAAACGCCGAGTCGACGAGCCGCTGCGCAAGATCGAGCTGTGGCTGCGTGTAGTACAGGTTGCTCGTGTGCACGAGACGCTGCGCCTGATCAGCAATCGCCTCTCGCACGGCGGGATGCGCGTGACCGAGGACGTTGACGGCGATGCCTGCAACCAGGTCGATGTACTCCCGGCCTTCGGTGTCGGTCACGCGTGCGCCGTGACCCCCCGCCAGCACCACGCCCTGACGTGCGTACGTGTTCATCAGCAGCGCCGAGGCGCGGCCGGCAACGCCCGTCAGCGTTGCGGAAGCCGGCAGCGTCGTCATGTCGGCGTGTCCGCGGGAAACATCGTGCCGACGCCGCGCTCCGTGAGCAGCTCGAGCAGCACCGAGTGAGGCACGCGACCCTCGATGATGTGCGCCGCAGCGCCTCCGGCGACCGCCCGCATGGCGGCACGCACCTTGGGGATCATGCCGTCGCGCACGACACCCTTCTCAATGAGGCCCGCCGCTTCGACGCCGTGGATCTCCGAGAGCAGCGCACCCGACGCGTCGCGCACACCCTCGACGTCGGTGAGCAGCATGACCTTGGTCGCGCTCAGCGCGATGGAGAGCTCTGCGGCGACGGAATCAGCGTTCACGTTGTACGCCTGGCCGTCGTAGCCAAGGCCGATCGACGCCATCACCGGGATGCGTCCCTGATCGAGGATGGCCATGAGCGGCTCACTGTTCACCTGCTCCACGTCGCCGACGAAACCGAGGTCGGCATCTCCCTCCGCAGCGCGACGGCGTACCAGGAGCGTCGGCCCGTCCTCACCACTGATGCCGATCGCGCTGCTGCCGAGCCCGTTGATGCGCGCGACGAGGTCCGGACCGACCTTGCCAGTGAGGACCATCTTCACGATCTCCATCGACGCGGCATCGGTGACGCGGAGCCCATTCACGAACCGCGGCTCGATGCCCATGCGCTCCTGCATCGCGCTGATCTCGGCACCGCCCCCGTGCACCAGCACCGGTCGCATCCCGACGAAGCGCAGCAGCACGATGTCCTGCAACACCGAATCGATGTCTCCGTCGGCGGCGTTGACGGCCCCTCCGAGCTTGATGACAACGATGTGGCCGCTGAAGCGCTTGATGTACGGCAGCGCCTCGACGAGCACCTCGGCGCGCTTCACGCGTTCAGCAATGGTGGGCGTTGTCGCTGTTGTCATGTCGTGTAGTCCGCGTTGATGTGCACGTATCCCTCTGTCAATTCACACCCCCACGCCCTGCCGGACGATTCGCCGGCACCGAGATCCACGACGACGTCAACACGCCGCTGGCGCAACGCGTCGCCGACATTCGAGAGGTCCAGCGCCACGGGCGCGCCGCGCTCGAACACGGTGAGACCGCCGATGTCGACGCGGCAGCGATCGAGGGTGAATCCCGCGCCGCTGCGTCCGACCGCGGCCACGATACGCCCCCAGTTGGGATCGCCGCCGTGCACCGCCGCCTTCACCAGCGGACTCTGCGCAACGGTTCGTGCTGCGGCACGCGCCTCGGTATCACTCCGCGCGCCATCGACCGTGACACGGAAGTAGCGCTCGGCACCCTCGGCGTCCGCGACGAGCTGTTCGGCGAGCGAATCGCAGACGCTGCGGACGCCGGCCTCGAAGGAGCGCAACGCGTCGCTCTCGGCGTCGAGGGGCGCGCCGCCCGCAGCGCCATTGGCGAGCATCAGCAGCGTGTCGTTGGTCGACGTGTCGCCGTCGACGGTGACGCAGTTGAAGGTGTCATCGGCAACGCGCGCGAGCAGCGGCTGCAGGACTGGTGCGGGCACGGGGGCGTCGGTGGTGACGAATGCCAACAACGTAGCCATGTCCGGATGCAGCATCCCTGCACCCTTTGCCATGCCGCCGATGCTGTAGCGATGCTCGCGGTTGTCCACCGTTGCCACCGCCACCTTGGGCCGCGTGTCCGTCGTCATGATGGCGCGCGCCACGGCTTCGCCAGTGATGTCCGCGAGTCTGCTGGCACTGCGTATGCCCGCAATCACGCGCTCCATCGGCATGGCACGCCCTATGACGCCGGTGCTGCAGACGAGCACCTCGCTGGGGTCGAGCTGCAGGACGTCGCCTGCGGTGGCGCACATGCGCAGCGCATCGCGGAACCCCTGCGCGCCGGTGCAAGCGTTGGCGTTGCCGGCGTTGATGACGATGCCGCCGATCGCACCTCCACGACGCAACGTCAGCTGCGAGATCACGACCGGCGCCGCCTTCACCGTGTTGCGCGTGAAGACGCCGGCCGCCGCGGCCGGAACTTCGGAGCGAATGAGCGCGACGTCGAGCCGCGACGTGTCACCGCTCCCGCGGACGTCTGCTGCCGCGGCACCGGCACGAAAGCCGAGCGGAGCGCACACGCCCGCAACTGGTGTGCGCTTCGCGGTGGCTACGGCCACTGCGCCTGCCGCTCCAAACCTGCGGCCTCCTCGAACCCGAAGCGCACGTTCATCGCCTGAATTCCCTGACCCGCCGCCCCCTTGAGGAGGTTGTCGATCGCGACGGTGACAACGGCAACACCGTCCTGTTCGCTGCAGTTGATGACGGCGAGGTTGGTACCAGTCACCGTCTTCGTAGCAGGTGGGGTGTCCGCGTATACAACGAATGGATTCTCCTCGGAGAACGCGCGATACGAGTCGGCGATCGCGTCGACGCTGACAGCGTCGCGAGGTCGGAGGTACGC
>JBHEMA010000307.1:0-3560 GCA_046262795.1 Candidatus Dormibacteria bacterium
GTTGCGCGCAGTGGTGGCCGGCGCGCACCGCGACGCCCTCGCGATCGACGATCGTTCCGACATCGTGCGCGTGCACGTCGGCGACGTTGAAGCTCACGGCGCCACCGCGGTCTTCACCGTCGTGCGGGCCGTACACGGTGACGTCGCCGACCTCCTCGAGGACATCGAGCAGATGACGCGTCAACGAGAGCTCGTGGGCCTGGATTGCGTCGCGGCCGACGGTGTCGAGGTAGTCGCACGCGGCGACGAGGCCGGCGACGCTGGCGACATCGGGCGTTCCGGCCTCGAACTTATGCGGCACCGTGTTCCACGACGTGCGTTCCAGCGTGACCCGGCTGATCATGCTGCCGCCTCCGAGAAACGGCGGCATGCGCTCGAGCAGGCCGGGGCGGGCCCACAGCACACCGATGCCCATCGGCGCGCACATCTTGTGGCCGCTGAAGGAGAGGAAGTCGACGTCGAGCTCACGCACCGATACCGGCATGTGGGGAACCGACTGCGCTGCATCGACCGACACCAGCACGCCGGCATCGCGCGCCGCGCGCGCGATCGAACCGATGTCGTTGACGGTGCCCAGAACGTTCGATTGCTGGCTCAGCGCCACGAGCTTGGTCGGCGCTGACAACAGCTCGTCGAGGCGGCTGAGATCCAGGCGTCCGTCGTCGGTGACATCGAGAAACGCAAGCTCGAGGCCGGCGCGCTCAGCCGCCAGCTGCCACGGCACCAGATTGCTGTGGTGCTCCATGACGCTGAGGACGATGCGATCCCCCGGCGACAGCAGCTCACGCGCGTATGAGGACGCCACGAGGTTGAGGCCCTCGGTGGCGTTGCGCACGAAGACGACACCGCTGGGGTCCGCATCGATGAACTCGGCGACGCGCACCCGTCCGCGTTCGAAGACGTCGGTCGCTTCGTTGCCGAGCGTGTGCACGCCTCGGTGCACGTTGGCGTTGCTGGTGCGGTAGTAGTGCTCGACTGCATCGAGCACAGCCGCCGGCTTTTGCGATGTGGCTGCGGAGTCGAGATACACGAGCGGATGTCCGTTCAGCTCACGCTGCAGCACGGGGAATTGGCGGCGGACGCGCTCGACATCGAGCTGCGGTGCGGTCGCGAGTGTCACGCGGCCTCCTCCGCGAGTGCGACACGGAGCTGTCCGTCTGCGTCGACCTCCACGTGATGCACGCGCACAGGCTCGATGGCGGGGAGGGTCAATGGCTCGCCCGTACGAAGGTCGAAGGTCGACCCGTGCAGCGGGCACTCGATCGTGCACCGGCCGTCGTCGAGGTCACCCTCGCTCAGCGATGCCTCAGCGTGGCTGCACGTGTCGTCCAGCGCGTGAAAGGTCCCGTTGACGTTGAAGATGGCGACCGGTACGCCGTCGATCTCGACGCGTGCCGCGTGCCCCGGCGGTACGTCCGCGGCCTGTCCCACGGTGATCCACTCCGCCACGGTCACGACACCGCCTCGGCGAGGCCGAGCTGCGGATGGCCCGTCACCTCGGCGTCGAGCAGCTCGCGGACGAGCCCCGCGATACCGGGATGCGGCACGCGATTGACCACGTCGTCCATGAAGCCGCGAACGATGAGCGCCTCCGCGTCCTCGCGCGGGACACCGCGGCTCATGAAGTAGAAACGCTGGTCGTCGTCGACGTGACCGGCCGTCGCGCCGTGACCGCACCGGACGTCGTTCGCCTTGATCTCCAAGCGCGGCACGGAATCCGCTTTGGCTCCGTGCGACAGCAGCAGGTTGCGGTTCTGCACGTAGCCGTCCGCATGCACCGCCTCTTTGGCGACGTCGATGAGACCGCTGTACACGGACCGGGCCTGGTCGCGCACCGCGACCTTGAGCAACAGGTCGCTCCGGGTCTCGGGCGCGCGATGCGACTGCAGGGATTGATGGTCGATATGCTGGTCGCGTTCCGCGAAGCACACGCCTGCGATGTCCGCCTCGGCGCCCGTGCCGTCGACCAGCACGTCCCAGTATGCCTTCTGCAGGTGCGCGCCGAGCGTGGCGCCGAAGAAGCGCAGTCGCGCGTTCTTGTCGAGGATCACACGGTGCGTGGCCATGTGCCATGTGCGCTCACCCCATTGCTGCAGCGCGACGTAGTCCAGCTGCGCCTCGGCGCCGGCGCTGAGCAAGGCAACAGCGTCGCTGAAGAGCTCGTGTCCGCCCGGCGGCGACGCGTAGGCGTCGACAACGGTGAGTGCGGCGCCGTGGTCGACGACGATGACCGTGGCGGGAAAGACCGCACGGTGGTCGCCGTCCGCGGGATGTGCGATCCAGATCGGTGTCAGTGCCTGCACGCCGGGTGGGACGTAGACGAACACGCCGCCGCGCCACATCGCACTCCACAGCGCGAGGAACTTCGATTCGTTCACGGCGACGCGGCTCAGCGCTGCCTGCAGCAGCTCGGGATGTCGCTGTGCCGCCTCCTCGAGGTTCGACACGATGACGCCCTGCGCCTGCAGCGCATCCGCGTCGCGGATGAGCGCATCCGACAACGGAGCGTCGAGCGCGAACGCGGCGTTCGGCTCGGCGCGGTCCCACTGTTCGAGCATTGCCGTGACCATGGCGTCGTCCACGGTCTCGAGTGGCCGGAACGCCGCGAGGTTCAGCTTGCTGATGTCGGTGCGTCGCCAGTCCTCGTCGCGTTGCGACGAAGGCCACGGCAGCGATTCGTATGCGTCCCAGGCAGCGTGGCGGCGCTGCGCCAACCACGCGGGCGACGCCTCGGCGCGCGCGTTGACCACCTCCGGGTCGAGGGCCGCAGCCGTCTCCCCGAAGTCCGCCGTGGCGATGGTCACCCGACGGCGCCCTCCATCGACAGCGCCAGCAGACGGTTGAGCTCGACGGCGTACTCCATCGGCAGCTCCTTGACGAAGGGCTCGAAGAAGCCGTTCACGATGAGCGCGGTCGCCTCCTGCTCGTCGATGCCGCGCGAAGTCAGGTAGAACAGCTGATCCTCGCCAACCTTGCTCACCGTGGCCTCGTGGCCGACGGTGACGTCGGGGTTGTCGATGTCCATGTACGGATAGGTGTCGCTGCGCGACTCCTCGTCGAGCAACAGCGCATCGCAACGAACGCTCACCTTGGAGTCGTGCGCCTTCGGCAGCACCTTGATGTGACCGCGGTATGACGTCCGGCCGGTCCCCTTGCTGATCGAGCGCGACACGATGTTGCTCGTCGTGTTGGGCGCGACGTGAATCGCCTTGGAACCCGCGTCCTGGTGCTGACCGGTGCCCGCAAACGCCGCGCTCATCACCTCGGCGTGTGCATGCTCACCCATGAGGTACACACTCGGGTACTTCATGGTCACCTTCGAGCCCAAGTTTCCGTCAACCCAGGTAATAGCTGCGCCTTCGTGTGCGATGGCGCGCTTGGTCACCAGGTTGTAGACGTTGTCCGACCAGTTTTGAATGGTTGTGTAGCGGATGCTTGCGCCCTTGTGCGCGATGAGCTCGACAACGGCCGAGTGCAGTGAATCGCTCGAGTAGTTCGGCGCCGTGCACCCTTCGATGTAGTGCACCGACGAGTCCTCGTCCGCGATGATCAGCGTCCGC
>JBHEMA010000308.1:0-3349 GCA_046262795.1 Candidatus Dormibacteria bacterium
GCGTCGAAGAGATGATCGCCACGACCGAGCGCGGCGTGTACCTCGAGACGAACCGCTCGTGGAGCATCGACGACCGCCGGCTCAACTTCCAGTTCGGCACCCAGAACGGTTGGGAGATCGTCGACGGCAAGCGCACGCGACTGGTGCGCAACGCGCTGTAAAGCGGGCAGACGCCCGAATTCTGGCGCTCGTGCGACGCGGTCGCGGGACCAGATGAGTGGCGCATGTGGGGCGTCGTCAACTGCGGCAAGGGCCAGCCGTCGCAGTCGATGCACGTCGGCCACGGCGCCGCTCCGTGCCGCTTTCGCAACGTGCGCGTCGAGGCAGCGCTGTGAGCACGGCCGTGCAGGATGTGGCGTCCATCGCCGCTGCGGCACTCGAGCACACACACCACGGTGATGCCGAGGTGCTCGTCACCGCGCATGTCGAGGAGTTGACGCGGTTCGCGTCGAACGCGATTCATCAGAACGTCGCGGAGACGTCGCTGCAGATTCGTGCGCGTGTCGTCGCCGACGACCGAGTCGGCGTGGCGTCGCTCGCGGGATCAGATCCGGATGAGCTGATTCGCCGCGTGATGACCGCTGCAGAGCAGGCGCGCGCGGTGTCGCCCGCAACCGAGGTGACACCGCTCCCACAGGCAGACGGCGGCGCCGATGAACCGGTCGCGTACAGCCAGGCGACCGCCGACGCAACGCCGGAGCAGCGTGCCGACATGGTGGCGACGATCACCGGTGCCGCGTCGCGTCAGAGCCTGCGCGCGTACGGGTTCGTGAGCACCGCGCGCCGCGAAACGGCGATTGCGAGCAGCGTCGGCGTTCGCCGCAACGCCGCGTCCACGCAGGCAGGCTCAGTGGTCGTCGTCATGGGCGAGGCCGGCTCGGGCTATGGATCGCGGCACAGCGCCGACATCGGGATGCTCGACATCGACGCGCTCGCCGGCGAAGCGGTCGACACGTGCGGCCGCAATCAACGCGCGGATGCGTTCGACCCCGGGACGTATGAGGTCGTGCTCGCTCCATATGCGGTGAGCGACATGCTCGAGCACCTCGGCTGGGTGGGGCTGTCCGCGCTCGCGGTGCACGAACATCGCAGCTTCATGCGCATGGGTGAGAAGCTCATGAGCGAACAGATCACCATTCGCGACGACTGCCGCGACGCGGCGCTCTTTCCGTATCCGTTCGACTACGAGGGCGTCTCGACCCGTCCGGTCGACATCATCCGCAACGGCGTCTGCGCCGGCGTCGTGTACGACACGCCGACCGCGCGTCAGGACGGTGTGGGATCGACGGGACACTCGCTGCCGCAGCCGAACACCTTCGGTCCATATGCATCGCATCTCGCCATGGATGCGGGCTCTGACAGCGTCGATTCGCTCATCCGTGGTGTGCAACGCGGCCTGTACATCACTCGCTTCTGGTACGTGCGTGACGTGGATCCGCTGAAGACGGTGATCACCGGCATGACGCGCGACGGGACATTCGTCATCGAGAATGGTGCGGTGGGAAGGCCAGTGCGCGACCTCCGCTTCACGCAGAGCGTTGTCGACGCCCTTGGTGACGTGCGCGGCATCTCGAGTGATCGCCGCCTCGAGCTCGGTGAGGGCGAGAGCGGTGTGCTCGCGCCCTGGCTGCGGCTCGGCCATTTCACCTTCACGTCATGAGCGGCAACGGGCGGCTCCCGCTGGTCGCCATCCCGCTGCGTCCCGAGGCCCGCGACGGTGTGCCGCCAAGGCAGTTTCAGAACCGGGTGTATTTCGAAGCCGTCGAGGAGGCGGGCGGCGTCGTGCTCCCGGTGCCGCTGACCAACAACATGGATCGGTTGCGCGCGCTGTACGACCGGTGCGACGCGGTGTGCCTGCCCGGCGGGCCCGATGTGGTCCCGCAGCTGTACGGCGAGACGCCGCGAGAGGACTGCGGGCTGCACCTGAGTCCGGAGCTGGACGCGGTCGACCTCGAGCTCGCGCGCTGGGCGGTGGAAGACGACAAGCCGCTCCTCGCCATCTGTCGTGGCATGCAGGTGCTCAACGTCGCGCTCGGCGGCACGCTGTGGCAGGACCTCGACCGCCAGGTCAGCGGAGCGATTGCGCACCGCCACGGGGGTGACCGCCATGAGACGGTGCACAGCATCGGTATCGAACCGGGCTCACGCCTGCACGGCGTGGTCGACGGTGACACGGTCGACGTCAACAGCCTGCATCACCAGGGCGTGCGCGACATCGCGCCCCGCCTCCGCGCCACCGCGTACTCGCCCGACGGCTTGGTCGAGGGCGTGGAGCACGAGGACCGGCGGTTCGCCGTCGGACTCCAATGCCACCCGGAGGAGCTCTTCCAGCTGCATCCCTGGGCTGCTCGGCTGTTTCACGACTTCGTAGAAAGCGCTGAAGAATCCGCACCTGACCACCGCAATTTTTCAGCGAAGTAGTCGGTCGGCTCCCGGTGAGCCGAGCTGGCCTTCGCCGACAACGCGCAAAACTTTGTGGATCGGGCTCTTTGTGTTGCTCGGCGGAGCGGTCGCCGCCCGCAACCTCCTCGGCCTGGCCACCGTGCCGCCCGGCTCGTACGTTGACGAATCATCGGTTGCCTACAACGCATGGAGCGTCGCTCACTACGGCGTTGACGAGCACGGCGTTCACCTGCCGCTCTACTTCGAGGCGTTCGGCGAGTACAAGAACCCGCTGTACATCTATGCGCTGGTCCCCTTGGCGCGCTTGCTGCCGTTGAGCCCTGCGCTCGAACGCACGCCCGCAGCGCTCTTCGGCTTGGCGGTCGTGATCTTCCTGACGCTGGCTGCATGGCGCATGACGCGCTCCAAGCCGATCACCGCATTCGTGCTGGCGTTGGCTGCGCTGACGCCGTGGGTTGTGCAGGAGAGCCGCGTCGGCTTCGAGGTGATCAGCATGGTCGCGACGTTGTCGGTCGCGGTGTGGTGCCTGGCCGGCGGTGAGAACACACCGCCGCGCCGCTTCGCTGTGTGCGGACTCTTCCTCGCACTCTCCATCTTCGCGTACAGCACCGGGCGGCTCGAGGTGCTGCTCCTCGCTATCGCGTTCACGCTTGCGTACGCGCGGTCGACGCCGCGTGGCTGGTGGCGTGTCATCGCCGTCGTGGCGGCGGGATACGTCGTGCTCGGCGTGTGGGCGCTGCTGCATCCCGGCGCGCTGACAGCGGAGTTCAGCGTCATCAGCATCGCGGCGGACGGTGCCCCGCTGCCGACGGTGCTGCTGCGGTTTGTCAGCAACTACGCGGGCTACTTCAGTCCCGAGTTCCTGTTTGTGCACGGCGACCCCAACCTGCGACACAACACCGGCTACGCCGGAATGCTGCTCGCCGTCATGGGACCGCTCCTGCTC
>JBHEMA010000309.1:0-8793 GCA_046262795.1 Candidatus Dormibacteria bacterium
GCCGTCGTCGGACCACGACGTGCGGAAGTTCAGGCCTGCGGTGTCCAGCTCCGTCGCAATGAGCCTTCCTGGATGGGCCGACGCCGCGGGCATGGACACGACATCGACGTCGATCGTCGGGACCGACTGGTTTGCGATCCCGGCTGCATTCGTCACATGCCAATCCGTCAATCCGTCGTCGGACTCGTAGACCGTCGCCGTTCCGCCGATGTTGCTGATCGCGTAGTGCTTGCCATCAGGCGTCACTGTCGCGCGCGGTTCCGTCCCACCGTCGGAGTTCGGAAGCGCCGCCGCCGATCCGAGCGTGAATGGACCTGTCGCGTGCACGCGGTCAGCGATTGCGACGGTCGCTGCGGCTCCCGCGGCAAGCGCGATTCCTAGCGTGACATGGACCGTTGCGGTGGCTTTGCTCATTGCCTTGAACCGTCCTGTGCGAATTGATCCTTCCCTGCCGGCACCCTACCACGTTGTACTCTCGACGCCCAGCGAGCTTGCGGTCGTTGTCGGCGAGCTCAGCGCGCGGCGGCTATCTGCTGCACGGCGTCCGGGTCCGGTGGCAGGACGAAGGCGACCTCGAGCGACTGTGCGAGGGCGCGAAGCCGCGCGTAGAAGCCGCTGGTGTGCGGCGAGCGCGCCAGCCGCAGGCCGGCGAAGTCGTAGTGGTGGACCCACTCGTGTAGCACGGTGTTTAGGAACACCTTGGGGCTGATGACCTGCTGGCGCACGGCGGTGCGGTGGTAGATGCGGATGCGAGCGTCGGCGACGACGCCGCCGCGCGAGTCGCACCGGTAGTACCCGTACGTCTTGCTCTGCAGCCGCCGGCCGTCGTGCTCGTGCACCTGCGCGCGGTCGGCCACCGTGATGGCGCATGCCGGCAGCCCGGCAAGATCGTCGAGCTCGTTCACGAGCATCTGCGCCAGCCGTTTGCGCTCGCGATGATCGTCGGGAGCGGCGGCGACGCGCATGGCCAAACCGCGGGCGATCGCGCTGGGGCGGACAGGGAGACCGACCGCGGCTTGACTGCGCAGATACGACGAGTCGGGCGGCGTCGCGCGGCCGAACATTTGCTCCCCGAGTATAGGGCGCCCTTGGACGCGCGAGAGCTAGTCGATTGAAACGACGACCTTGCCGCCTGGATGACGACCTGCAATGCGCGCGAAGCCCTGAGCGATCTCGACGAGCGGGACTCTTGTGGCGACCATTGGGCGCAGACGTCCTGAGTCGACGAGCTCGGCGACCGCGGTGAGCCGCGTATCGGTCGCCTCAGCGCTGAAGAATTCAAAGGGCCGGCCGAATGTCGGAGGCGCCTGGTCGGCGATGACGGTGAGCAACGTCGCTTCGGTCTTTGCCGTGGTGAGCGCCGCTGCAGCGGTATCACCGCCAGCAGCGTCGAAGATGACGTCGACACCGGCCGAGTCCACTCGCACCGCGTCGGCCCAGCCGGGATCGTGATAGTCGTAGACGCCCGCAACGCCATACGAACGCAGCAGCTCATGGCTCGACGGTCCTGCGACCGCAAAGACCCGCGCATTGCGAGCAACAGCAATTTGCACCGCGTTCAGACCGACGCTACCCGATGCCGCAGTGACGAGAACCGTTGTGTTTTGTGCGACGTCGCTGCGATCGACGATGCCTTCGTATGCGGTCGTTGCGCTCACAACAAGCGCCGCCGCGTCTGCAGCATCGACGCTGGTCGGTGCAGGCGCGGCGTGATCCACTCGCGCACGGACAAACTCGGCACAGGCGCCACCAGGAAACGGAGGCGTCGCAAAGACGCGATCACCGCGCATGAACGGCGCGCCCTCTGGCGCGTACTCGACAACGCCGGCGGCCTCGTATCCCGCAATCACCGGCATGCGCATCTTCGTGCCGAACAGTCCCTGCAGCTGCTTGACGTCCCAGAACCCGAGCCCGGCCGCCTCCGCGCGGATCACCAGGTGCGTGCCGTCACCCTCGGGCTGCGGGAGGTCACCGACCTTGAGCTGTTCCGGGCCGCCGAACGCTTCGTAAAACGCCGCGCGCATGGCGTTAATGTGACATGGCCGGGCTGGCGGAATGGCAGACGCGGCGGTCTTAAAAACCGCTGGAGGGCAACCTCCGTCCGGGTTCGACCCCCGGGCTCGGCATGCCGAGCGACACCTTATCTGACACCGTATCCGAGGCGCCGCTTCCGAATGCGGCGCCGACATGGCAGAGGTCCTGTACGGAGAGGCTCATACCGCAGGGCCGCCTGAGCGCGGTACACGTTCCTAAGCTGAACGGGTGACTGAGCTACAGACGACCCCGCCGGCGAGCGAACACACCCGCGCGAGGGCGTGGCTCATCGCGCTCGGCGTGCTGGTCGTTGTCGTCGTCGTTGCGGGCGTGCTCCTGTTCCGCCTCGGCAACGGCGGTGGCCACACCAACAGCGGCTCGACGCAGAGCGCACCGGGCTCGGCGCAACCGATGCCCACATCGGCGCAGTCGCCTGGCAACGCAACGATGCCGCCGTGATCGCGGGGCGCTGAGGTATCTAGCGGAGCAAACGGCGCCGCCGTCCCACGCCGAAGAGGCGCAGCACGAACAGCAGGATGAGCGCCCCGAGGAACGCCACCACGATCTGCGAAATGATCGGATGTTCGGGGACGTTGAAGGTCACGCCCAGCGCGCTCGCGATCAATCCGCCGGCAATCGCACCGATGATGCCGACGACGATGTCGGCGGCGATGCCCATCCCATGGCCCAGCATGACGCGGCTCGCGAGAAAGCCCGCCACGAGGCCGATGATGATCCACACCAACACCGTGGTGGGATCGATTGTGATCGTGACCGCACCAAGTTCCATCGCACTGACCTCCTGCCGGTCATCCTAGGCATGATGTACCGGGCGCCGTGGGGCGCACGACACGATCAGGACCAGCGAGGGAGGAACGCCTCTACGTTCTCGCCGTTGGTCCGCACCTGAATCACAGGGAGCGGCGTGACCTTGTGGTACGCACCGGTCTTCGGTGTTCCGTCGAGCTCGAACTGTGCGTAGTGACAGGGGCAGTTGAGGTAACCGCCGGAACGGTCCTGCTGCAGGATGCAGCCCATGTCGGTGCACACAGCCGACAGCGCAGTCAGCCTGCCATTGGTGTTGAGCAAAAAACCGTCGACGCCGTTGACCGAAAAACGCTTGATCATTCCGAGGCGCATGTCGGACACCTGCGCCACCGGTGTCCACATGCCGTCGGTCGGCGTCACCGTCGGTTGCGATGGCGCGCTCAACGCGTCGCGCATGTGTTCGATCCCGAACCCGGCGCCGACACCAGCGGCGGCTGCCATTCCTGCGGCGGTGAGGAGCCGCCGGCGCTGCGGCAGGGGCACGCGGCGATCACTCTCGTGCTGACGCATCCGTCGTGCCAGATCGTCGATGAATTCTGGCGTCGGTTCACCCGATCCGGGATGCGCCGCATGCAACCGTGCGGCGAGTCGCATGGCGTCGATGTCATCACCGGCGGCGCCACGTCGCGGTTTGCGATCGCGAACGATCGCCTCGATGAAGCGTCGAAGGCGGCGGTCTGCGCGGCTCATCGCGGCGTCACCGTTTCGGCCGCGCGACGCAAGGCGCGGAGCTGCATCACCTTTGCATTGCTCACGCTGATGCCCATTGCGCCGGCAGTCTCTTTGATGCTGTAGCCGCGCAGGAACCGTAGCTCGAGGACGCGACGATAGTTTGCCGGCAGGCCCTCGAGCACATACTCGACGTCGACGTCCCTTGACTCCGTGGGACGGGGCGATGGCGTGACATCATCGTCGCTCTCTTCGGTCGTGGCGCCGTGACGCTCGCGCCAGAGGTCGGCGACGGCCGTCCGTGCGGTGGCGCGAAGGTATGAGCGGAGCTCGCCCTCGGAGACGTCGGTCCGCAAATGCGGCAGGGCGCGGATGAACGTGGTCGAGGTGATGTCCTCGGCGTCGGCACGGTTACCGGTGCGGGCGTAGACATAGCGATAGACGGGCACGACGTGTTCGCGATAGACCGTCTCCCAGTCCGCCCTGGTCGACGAACCGCTGTCCAGGTGCAACGGCGTCTGCGCATCGCGGGGCGTCACGCTCATGAGTTCTCTACGGCCCGGGGTTACGGCGACCGCCGACCGGGGACCCGTGTCTCAGGTGGCGGCGACGGCGCCCCACGACGGCACCGCCGCGGCCAGCCGGCAGCCGGAGGTGTCGTGTCGCAAGGGGAATCCGCAGTTGAGCCCGCGTGCGTCCAACAGCATCAGGTTGTCGCGATGCTCGATCTCGCAACTGATCAGATGTGCACGCTGCAGTGCCGTGTGCTCAATGTCGCCGCGGATTGCGTCGCGCCAGCTGTTGTCCGCGGCGGTGAGCAGTGTCATCGCCTGGGGCCATACATCCTCGATCCACGCGGACACCGCTGGTTCCATGCCCGCTGCCGCGGAGCTGATGATGTCGCCGGCGATGCGGAAGTCCTGGTAGCGCCGTTCCAGCCGCACGCTGGTCAGCGGCCATTCTTCGATGACCACATCGCAGACGGCCTGCGGCAGGTCGTTGCTCACGGCGGCGTTGTAGCCGAGCTGAATCACCGTCGTCTCCGCAATCGACGGCATCGCGCTTGCGTCGTGCGCGGCATGCCATGCGGGCGCTGTCACGTACGAAAGATCGTCGCCCTCCGGCTCGACCGTGATGAAGTAGTAGTCGGCGAGCTGTTCGAACACGTGGAGGATCCATTGCGGATCGTTGAAGCAGCGATTCCGGACGGCGCGCAGCACCTTGTCCGTCGCCTGTGACCAGGTGCGCAGAAACAGCGCGCGCCGGTCACCGGACGTATCCCACCGTTCGAGTGTCGCCGTCATGCGAGACCGTGCCGGTGTGCCTCCCGAGCCCATCGCAATCACCATGGCAATCGACGTTACGAGGTGTGTACCGATGAGCGCCAGCGATCTTTGCCAAGACTTACAAGAATTTACGCAGACCTGAAAACGGCGTGTAGAACATGTGATATCGGCGCACTCACGTTAGACCGCGATTAGCTGGGGGACGGCGTGGGACGTGCTTGCGGCGTCGTTTGCGCCGCCGGCGGGAAACTCGGTTGCGCAAACGGCACGACGGCGCCCACGTCGAGCTGCACCGCCGTGTGTGCAGTCAGCGGGATGCTCCGCGGATCACCCGTGAACTTTTGTCCGTTGACAAAAGCCGTGACCGAACCGCTCGCCGGTCCCACTGCTGTTGCCGACAGTTGCTGACCCCACAGGTCGAAGAAGTCGCCCAGCGAATAGGTTGCGCCTGTCATCGCAGGCTCGATGTACAAGGTGCCATCGGCGGTGTGGGTCAGCAGCGGGTAGTAGCAGGCACCGTTGACGAAGGTTTCGATGCCGGACCCGGTTGTCTGCCGCGGTGACCCGATGCCGACGCCGGCAGGCACGCCACGCGCCGCGCCGTCGACGTACAGAGACAGGTGCGCGAACGAGGTGTTCGAGACAGGTTCATTCTGTACGCAGGCCAAGCCGTTGACCGCGGTGCCGCCCGCCGCCTTGTCGAGCGATGCCAGCGCCGACGGTATGGGCGTCGGGCCGGATGTCGGTCTGGGCGTGGGACCGCTCGGTCCGCTGTGGCCGCGCGTGAGCAAGACAGCGAGCACCACGGCAACGACGACAACTGCGGCGCCACCGCCGATCAACCAGCGACGGCTCCAGCGACCCGACGATGCGGCCTGCAGCCGTTGCTGCTCGCGGCGCCGCTCGCGCTTGCGGCGTGACGCCGATCGCGGCACCGGCCGCTCCGCCGTCGTGCGGCGGCTCGGTTGGCTGCTAGGTCGTCTCGCCATGGCGCGGGCGTTGATAGCACATCGCCCGCGTGCGGCCGTGTAGCGCGAGCGCACGTGGCGGTACGCTGAATATGAGATGACGGCCCGGCGTCCCATCCGACAACGGTTCGGAGCGCTTGTCTCACAGGTGTGGGACCGCGCTGTGCTGCTGCAGCTCTCGAGCGTTGCGGTCGACAAGCCTCCGCTTCTCGACCTTTCTCCTGTCGACCCCGACGCGTTCTGGGCGGCGAGCACGGTCGCGTCGCCACGGCGTGTCTGGATCGAGCGCGAGCGCGAGCCCATCGACGGACCCGATTGGCGTGAGGTGGAGTTGGTCGGCGAGAGTGAGGGCCCGGGCAACCACGCCGCAAGCAGGCGCCTGCGGGCAACAGCGCACCTGCGTCGTTCGGGGCCGCCGGCGCCACTCGTGCTGCTGGTGCACGGCTATGCCATTCCGTTCACGGGCTTTGACCGGTGGCTCGCCTGGCGGATGCGCCGGCGTGGCGCCCAGACCGTGCGCATGGAGCTGCCGTTTCATCTCCGCCGCAGCGTGCCCGGCGAGAACAGCGGTGACCATTACTTCAGCATCGACCCGGCGCACACTCGCGCCGTCGTCCGCCAGTCGGTCGAGGATGTCGCGGCCGTCGTCGAGTGGGCCCGTCACGAGCTCACAGCTGACGTCCGCGTCCTCGGAACGAGCCTCGGCGGACTCATCAGCCTGCTGCTGACCGCGCTTGTGGAGGTGGATCTCTCATTGGCGGTGGCACCGCTCTGCGATCCACCCGCATCGTTCACCGAGCGCCCGCCCGGGGCGATGCAGCACTACCTGGGCATGGTCGGAAAAGGCGACGGATTCTGGGGCCCAGACCGCGCCACCGCTGGCTCCGCGCTCGCCGGCGCGCTGGCGCCGCTTGTCGTGCACAATCTGACGCCGATGACGCCGCGCGACCGAATCGCCATCGTGCGTCCGGCGCTGGACCTGGTCGTCGGCGCGGCGCCGATGGACGAGCTCGCGGCGGCCTGGGACATCGAATCGTGGCGATACCCGCAAGGCCACATCACGGTGATGTACGCGGACGGATTGCCGCGGCGCATTGTCGACCACCTGACCTCGCCGCTCATCGACGCGCCGGGAAGCCTCGCCCTGGCAGGGTGAGTGAGCGGCCCGCGCTGCTGCGGCGTCACGGTGTCACCGAGGACGGCCGCACCTACCTGGTGCGACCGACGACGTCGGACGACGCGGCGGCGCTTGTCTCTGTGCACGACGAGGTGGCCGCGGAAGGCGGACTCATCGCTTCGGCCCCGGGTGAGCGGTCGATACTCGAGGAGCACCTGACACTCGCGGCGCTCGTGACGCAGGGCGGCGTTGCGTTGACGCTTGTGGTGGAGGGCGAGGTGTCGGGACAACTGCTGGTGAATCGTCGCCGCGACGACGAGGCGAGCGTCGGTGATATCGCCATCGTTGTCCACAAGTCGAGCAGAGGTGTCGGTCTCGGCAGGGTGCTCATGGAAACCGCCATCGACTGGGCGCATGCGGTGGGGTTGCACAAGCTCGGGCTGAGTGTGTTCGGCGACAATGGGACCGCCATCGGCCTCTATCGGTCCATGGGTTTCGTGGAGGAGGGCAGCGTGCGTCAGCGGGCCGGCGGCTCCGAGAGCCGGCGGCAGGTGCTCGTCATGGGATTGCGGTTGTGACGGTGTCGCCCCCACGTACACTCGTTGCGTAATGAGCGATTCGCGTCCTATCGGGGTGTTCGACTCCGGTGTCGGCGGTCTCACGGTGCTGCGGGAGCTGCGTCGTCAGGCGCCGGGTGAGCGTGTCGTCTATCTCGCGGACCTCGCGCATTTCCCGTATGGTCCGCGCTCGCAATCGGATGTGCGGCGGCTCGCGCTCGGTATCGTCGAGACGCTCGCTGCGCTCGACACCAAGCTCGTCGTCATTGCATGCAACACGGCGACGGCAGCCGCGCTCAACGCCGCACGCGAGCGATTCGACATCCCGATCGTCGGCGTCATCGCACCGGGCGCGCAGGCTGCCGCAGCGACGACGCGCAACGGTCGCGTCGCGGTGATCAGCACGGAAGGGACGTTGCGCAGTCGCGAATACGTGCACGCGATCAAGGAGGCGAACCCCGGAGTGTCGGTGCTCGGCATTGCGGCGCCGCGGCTCGTCGACATCGTCGAGGCGGGCGACGCCGACAGCGACGCGGCCGACTCGGCGTTGCTCGAGACGCTCACGCCTGTGTTCGACTGGGGCGCTGACACCGTTGTCCTCGGCTGTACGCACTACCCGCTCCTCAGCGCCTCGCTCGATCGTGTGATGCACGGCCGCACACTACGTCTCATCGACAGCGCCGCCACGACCGCGTCGCGTGTGTGCCGGATCCTGGAGGCCAACCGTCTCCAGGCTCGCGGCGCGGGCACCGGCACCGTCGAAGTGCTGGTGACGGCGTCGCCGCGGCGGTTCGCGGAGACCGCGGCGCGACTCTTCGGTGACGAGATGCCCATTGCGCGCCTGGTGAACCAGCACGTGGGCGCGCTGCACGCGGTGGCTTCCACGTGAGCACCGCCACCGAGGAGCTGCTCGAGCCGGTGGCCGCCGAGCTGCTCGAGTTCGAACGACGCCTGCAGGAGTCGATTGCCGCAGACCTCGGCCCGATGGCGAGCGCCATGGAGCTCATCGTGCGCGCCGGCGGCAAGCGTCTTCGTCCGGCGCTCGTGATCTTGTCCAGCAGGCTCGGCGATGCGAACCTCGATTACGTCTTCAACCTCGCCATGGGCATCGAGTTCATCCATACGGCGACACTCGTCCACGACGACCTCATCGACGCGTCGCCGACCCGCCGTGGCATCACCACGATTCATCAGCAATACGGTCCCAACCCGGCGATCATCATCGGTGATTACTACTTCGCCAAGGGCGCGAACCTCATCTCGTCCATCGGCGAACCGCGTATCGACGCGTCGATCAGCAATGCGGTCATGACCATCTGCATGGGCGAGCTCCT